>CAMWSV010000088.1 GCA_947177015.1 uncultured Porphyromonadaceae bacterium | reverse complement strand
ATAGGATTGCGATTAACTCATCACTTGCAAGTTTCTGCGATTTGCAATAATTAATATTTTATTAGAGATATATTTAAGAGATAAAGGATATGACGAGAGAAGCAGCATCTCTTCCTCAGGATGAAAAACAGCGGTTGCTCGATGAGCGATACTTGCGTATGGCACACATCTGGAGTGAAAACTCCTATTGTAAACGTCGCAGGGTCGGTGCGCTGATTGTAAAGAACCAGATGATCATCTCCGACGGTTATAACGGTACCCCCTCCGGATTCAACAACGTGTGTGAATCCCCCGAAGGCACCACGTTCCCTTTCGTGCTCCATGCCGAAGCGAATGCCATCACCAAGGTGGCACGGAGCAACAACTCATCCGAAGGGTCCACGCTCTACGTCACCGCCTCTCCCTGCATGGAGTGTTCGAAACTCATTATCCAATCGGGTATAAAGAGGGTGGTATTCTCCGAACTTTATCGCATCACCGACGGACTCGACCTCTTGCGAGATGCCGGGGTAGAGACAATATACCTCCCGCTGGAATAATCCCGCAGATTATCCTTAAGCATCAACCTTCGGATATGCGATGGTAATCACACTGTTCATAATATAGAGTTAACTTGCTCAAAATGAATTATAAGCAAAGAAAAATATCATTATTGATGATACCGCTCGTGTTTGCAGTCGGCATCATCGGCGGTATATGGATGGGAAAATATATGTTCGTTTCCCAACGCAGTATCCACGAGGAGAAACTGCGCACCATTCTCGAAATGATAGATAATGAATATGTGGATGAGGTGGATATGGATTCGGTCTTCGAACAACTCTATCCTCGTCTTCTCGAACTGCTCGATCCCCACTCGGCATATATTCCCGCCTCCGAACTCCAGGCGGTGAATGAAGATCTCGAAGGATCTTTCAGCGGAGTAGGTGTATCGTTCCAGATTATGAACGATACAGTCAACATTATCGAAGTTGTTGCTGGCGGTCCGTCGGAGAAAGTAGGTCTTCTTCCCTGCGATAAGATACTGCGTGCCGACACCGTTTCGCTCACCGGGAAGGGCGCCACGAATGAAAATGTGTTCAAGAATTTGCGTGGCAAGAAAGGCTCCAAGGTTGTTCTTGAGATTCTGCGGTCCACATCTTCCAAACCGCTTAAATTCGATATTGTTCGCGGCGATGTCCCTGTGCATAGTGTGGATGCCATATACGCCATGAAAGATTCCACGGGATATGTGCGCGTAAGCAAATTCGCACGTACCACAGCCGATGAATTTCATAATGCACTCCTGGCATTGCGACTGCAAGGGGTTAACCGATATATCGTCGACCTCCGAGGCAACTCCGGCGGATATATGGACCAGGCGATACTGATGGCTCGCGAGTTCCTCAAAGAGGGTGATATGATAGTGTATACTAAAGGGAAGATGCCCGAATATCAGTCTATAGCAGTGGCGGACATTGACGGACCGTTTAAGGATACCGAACTCGTTGTGCTCACTGATGAATACTCTGCCTCGGCATCCGAGATTTTTGCCGGTGCCATTCAGGATAATGACCGCGGACTTATCGTAGGCAGGCGCAGTTTCGGCAAGGGGCTTGTGCAGAATCAGACAGTGCTGCCCGACAGTAGCGCAATACGTCTCACGATTGCCCGCTATTTCACACCGTCCGGCCGCTCTATCCAGAAAGAATATAAACCCGGTGAGATGGAGGATTACGAACTCGACATCACCCGACGCTACAAGAGAGGGGAATTCTATTCAGCCGACAGTATCAAATTCGACCCTGCCAAGACATTTACCACACGCACCGGGCGCACCGTCTATGGTGGCGGAGGCATCATGCCAGATGTGTTTGTGGCTGAGGATACGGTAGGTATCACTTCATACTATATCCAGGTGGTAAATGCCGGATTGATACAGAAATATGCCTATAAGGTTGCATCGAATTATCGTGAGGTATTGAAGAATGCCAAGACGATCGGGCAACTCAAAAAAGTGCTTCCGCGCGACAACACTCTGCTTGACGGATTTGTTGAATATGCAGCCGCCAACGGTGTGCCGGCACGATGGTTCTATATCCGCAAGAGTCAGAATCTCATTCTGACCCAACTTAAAGCGGTAATCGCCCGCGATCTCTTGGGCTACCCTGCATTTATAGAAATGCTCAATGAAGGGGATGCCGTCGTGCGCAAAGGTTTCCAACTCCTCATCGACGGCGAGTCGCCCACCGTGATATATCCGGCCGATGCCGTTAAGGCCGGTGCGGAAAAGAAATCATCCGTCTCAAAATCAAACTCTCCCGCCGGGTCTGCGAAGGCGTCTCCAGGCAGAAAATGAATTGAGTGAGGAATAATATTACGTGGAATAATATTGATTATGGAATAATAGAGTAGAATATTAAAACAAAACGATATGAATAAAACAGATATCCGTAGAAAAATCAACGCCATGCGGCGTATGCTCGAAGAGCATGAGAAAATAGCCGCCTCCGAGCAGGTTTTCAATCGTCTCGAACAGACGGCAGCCTTCATTATGGCAGATAAGGTACTCATGTATCACTCCTTGCCCGATGAACTCTCCACACACAACTTCCTTCGCAAATGGGGCGGTAAGAAAAGGTTCTTCCTGCCGCGTGTCAACGGAGTTAATCTCGACATCCTCCCGTATGACGAAAGCAGACTCGAACTCGGATCATTTCATATCGAAGAACCCACCGGCAACGACACTGTAGACGTTGACGAAATCGAACTTATCGTTGTGCCCGCAGTGGCTTACGACCGCCGGGGCAATCGTCTCGGTCGCGGTAAAGGTTTCTACGATCGTCTTCTCTCTTCGGCGCGTGCCACCAAGATCGGTGTAGGCTACGAATTCCAACTCGTCGACGAACTTCCTGCCGAAAGCCACGACGTCCCCGTTGACTACGTAATCACTCAATCCCTCACCATAAAAATCAGGTAACTGCAGGTTAATATCCGATTCTGATTTATCTGCGATAAAAGATGGTATCTGATTAGTATAAATTAAGTGAAAACATATAAAATTTATTGATAAACGATAAATTTTATTGGAATATTAAAAAAAATAACCTATATTTGCAGTGTTCGTCGACGCTATGTGACGGACACTGCTTATTTTTTTATCTTTTTTTGAGGTTTTAGTTTTCTCAATTCGTAAAAAATTGCTATATTTGAGGGATTTTATGGAGATGGCGGAGAGTTGAAAAGGGTGTGGGAAGCAAAAGGGAAACAGGGGCTAAGTATCGAAGGGAAGGGAGTTGAAAAACCGGAATAAAAGGGGGGTGTCGGGAGTTTAAATCCGTAAAGGGAAAAAGAGGAGATGGAGATAGGGAGAAGAAAAAGTATATAAAAGCGGAAAATAAATAATAAACAACAATAATTAAACCGAAAAGAGATTATGAAAAAATTGTTTTCTCTCTTGATGCTGTTCTTGGCAGTGGTGGGAGGCGCCAACGCGCAGGCTCCCATGCAGCAGATGCAGTTATCCCCGCTGCCGGTGATGCCCGGCGTGCGTCATGGTGTGCTTCCCAATGGGCTCTCATACTACGTGATGCACAATGCGGAGCCCCAAAACCGTGCTAACTTCTACATCGCGCAGAAGGTGGGTTCCACTCTCGAAACTCCCGATCAACTCGGTCTCGCTCACTTCCTTGAGCACATGGCTTTCAATGGCACCAAGACCTATCCGGGAAAAGATCTCCTCAACTATCTCCAGTCTAAAGGTATCCGTTTCGGTGCCGACATCAACGCCTACACAAGTTTTGATGAGACTGTCTATAACATCGACAACGTTCCCTGCAGCGATCAGGCTCTCATGGACAGTGTGCTCCTCGCCCTCCGCGACTGGAGTTGCAATATCCTCCTCGAAGAGACTGAAATCGAGGCTGAACGCGGTGTAATCCACGAGGAATGGCGCAGCCGCAACGATGCCAACACCCGTATGTTTACCGCTATCCTTCCCCAACTCTACGAAGAATATCAGTATGAGCAGATGCCTATCGGCAAAATGGAGGTGGTGATGAACTTCAAGCCCCAGACTCTCCGCGACTATTACCACAAATGGTATCGTCCGGACCAACAGGGCATCATCGTCGTGGGTGACTTCGACGCTGAGGCGATGGAGAAGAAAGTTGTGGATATCTTCTCTGCCATCCCCATGCCCGAGAATGCCGCTCCCCGCACATACGCTAAGGTAAGCGACAACATTGATCCCATCTACGTTACTTTCGAAGACCCCGAACTCCAGTACGGTATGATCATGGTCAACTTCAAGTTTGATCCCACCCCCGAAGAGTATCGCAACACTGTGGAGATGTATCTCCAGGATCACGTCCTCACCAACGTAGTTGCAGGTCTTCTCAACAACCGTCTCGCAGAATACACCAACGACCCCGCCTGCAATTACGTACAGGCAGGCTGCTACTTCGGCAACTACTACGTATCAAAGACCAAGCAGGCTTTCAATATCCAGATTGTAAGCAAGGGTGACTCTAAGGCAGCCTTCACAGACGCTATGTCTATCATCGCCCGCGCCTGCAAGACCGGTTTCACTGATTCTGAACTCGAACGTGTAGACAGCCAGATTCTCGCCAATTACGAGGCTCAGTATAACAAGCGCGACAAGACCGAAAGCAGTTCACTCGCTCAGGAACTTATCCGCAACTTCATCGATAATGATCCTGCTCCCGGTATCGAAACCGAATATCAGATCGTATCTCAGGTACTCCCCACTCTCCCCGTGCAGGCTGTCAACGCCTACGCCGCTCAGATTCTCACTCCGCAGAATGAAGTGGTAGTGGTATCTCAGCCCAAGATGGAAGGTAGCGAACTCCCCGCTCGCGAAAGCATGATGAGCGCTCTCAACTCAATCCTCAACGCTCAATACGAGGCATACGTCGACGAGGTGATCACCGAACCCCTCATCGCCAAACTCCCCAAACGCGGTAAAATCAAATCCGAGAAGGCAAACGCTGAATTCGGCACTACTGAATTCATCCTCTCCAACGGCGTTAAGGTTGTGGTTAAACCCACAGACTTCGCTTCTGACGAAATCCTCCTCAATATGTTCTGCGAAGGTGGCAAACGCTACTACCCCGCATCGCAGGCAGACAACATCCTCGCCCTCGAAGATGCTTACGACAGTTGCAACTTCGGTCCCTTCGACAACGTTCAGTTGAAGAAATACCTCACCGGCAAGAAAGTGGGCTTCGGTCTCACCGTAGGTCTCTCTACTCTCGCCTTCGAAGGCCAGAGCACCGTCAAGGACTTCCCGACAATGATGGAACTCCTCTACACTTCATTCACCGGACTCACCCCCAACCAGAAGCAGTATGACGTAAATATGGAGAAGACTCGCAAGATGCTCGAACTCCAGGCCAACAATCCTCAGGTTCTCTTCTCTCGGGCTATGAACGCCGTGCAGTGGGGCGATAACCCCGTGATGGCTTCTCCCACAGTTGCCACCATCGACAACGCTTCCTATCCCGAGATGTGCAAAATCCTGAAGGATGTCACTTCAAATGCCGCCAACTACACCCTTGTAATCACCGGCAACGTTGATATCGCCGCTCTCCGTCCGCTCCTGGAGCAGTATGTGGCTTCTCTCCCCTCAAAGGGCACCAAGGTAGTTCCCAAGGAAGTGAACCCCATCGCTATCGCCAAGGGTGACCTCTCCAAGACTGTCGAGGCTAAGATGCAGACTCCCATGGTGATCGTTTACGACAACTATAGCGGTGACAACCTCGCTTACAACGTTAAGAACGACGTCATGCTCGACCTCTTCTCCGGTGTGCTCGACAATAAGTTCATCACCACACTCCGCGAAGAGGAGGGTGGCACATACGGCGCATCCGTAGGCACCGACCTTCTTCCCGCTTCAGGTCAGTGGCGACTTATCTATTACTTCCAGACCGGTGAAGAAATGGCGCAGCGTCTTATCGACCGCGCTCACAAGGAGACTCTCGAACTCATGGCAAACGGTGCTGATCCCGTGGAATTCAACAAGGTGAAGGAAGCCGCTGTGAAGCAGTACGAACTCTCGCTCCGCAAGAACTCATTCTGGCTCAACCAACTCTGCGGTGTAGAACGCGGCCACAACCTCCTCACCGGTCACGAGGATTTCATCAAGAATGTCACTCTCGAAGACTTCAACAACTACATCAAGACCATGTACGACGGTAAGAACCGTATTCAGGTCATCCTCGATGGTAAGGCAGAATAATTTCCCTGACAATCCCTGACTTAAAAAAAGTAAAAAAAATACCGGGTGTGTCAAAAATGCAGATTTTTAATTGTTGCAGGTTTTGACACACCCTTCGTACAAACTTCTAAAAAATGAAAAATTTCATTACCGGCGGTATTGCCGCCCTGACAATTATGACATTCGCCTACACAGCCGATTCTGTGGCAGCCAATGATTCGCAGAATCCCCTGCTCCAGCAGAATCTTCTCCCTTACGGTGCCATCCCCTTCGACCGCTTGACCGCGCAGACCTACGAAGATGCCATCCGCGAGGCTGTGAAACTCCAGAACGATCGTATCGCCGCTATCGTGAATCAGCGTTCGGTGCCTACGTTTGAAAACACTATCGTGGCTCTCGAGCGCTCCGGCGATGAACTCATGCGTGCCACTCTCGCCCTCAGCAATCTCGAACACGCTCTGGGCGATGAAGCCCTCATGCAGGCCATGCAGAATGTGACTCCGCTCCTCTCCGAGCATCAGTCATCGATCCTGCTCAATCAGGGCCTCTGGGATAAGATCAAATATGTCTATGACCATCAGAGCGAAATTCCCGATCTCACTCCCGAAGATAAGCGACTCCTCAGCGAGACCTACCTCCAGTTTGCCAACAACGGCGCCAACCTCACCGGCGAAAACCGCGACAAATACCGTCGCCTTATGTCGGAACTCTCCGAACTCAATATCAAGTTCGCGCAGAATAATACCAACGCCATGAAGTCTGCCGAAAAGCGTCTCTGGCTCACTGCCGACCAACTCGCCGGTATTCCCGAATCAATCCGCGAAGCAGCACGCCACGAGGCTAAAGAGACTCTCGCAGCCGAGGGTAAGGAAGATGACGAAAACCTTTATCTCTTCACTATCTTCGTTCCCTCTTACTCACCCTTCATGAAGTATTCGGATAATCGCGACCTCCGCAAAGAGATGTATCGTCTCTACAACACCCGAAACACCGATGGTGAATACTCCAACGTCCAGATTCTGAAAGATATCGCCAACGTGCGTCTTGAAATCGCAAAACTTCTCGGCTACGAGAATTTCGCGCAGTATCAACTCAAGCACACTATGGCAGGCACTCCCGAGAATGTGTTCGCGTTGATCGATGAACTCAGCAATGCCTACTATCCCGCCATGAAGGCGGAACTCGAAGAGGTGCAGGATTTCGCCCGCCAATCTGAAGGTGAGGATTTCAATCTCGAAGCATGGGACTACAGTTACTGGAGCGATAAACTCAAGAACTCCAAGTACTCATTCAATGATGAGGACATGAAGCCCTACTTCGAACTCAACAACACTATCGACGGTGTGTTCGGTCTCGCCACCAAACTCTACGGCTACACCTTCAAAGAGAATACTTCTCTCCCCGGCTATCACCCCGATGTTAAGGTTTACGATGTATATGGTCCCGACAAGAAACTCCTCGGAATACTTTACACTGACTTCTTCTATCGTGCCGGTAAGGCTCCCGGTGCGTGGATGACTGAGTTCCAGACTGAGACCAAGGATGACGACGGCAACCGCACGATTCCCCTTATCTCCATCGTCTGCAATTTCGCGAAGCCCGTAGGGGATAAGGAAGTGCTTCTCACTCCCTACGAGGTTGAGACATTCCTCCATGAATTCGGTCACGCCCTTCATGGTCTCTCTGCAGAAGCGAAGTATACTTCATTGAGCGGCACCAACGTTTATCACGACTTTGTGGAACTCTTCTCTCAGTTTAATGAGAATTATCTCACTGAAAAGGACTTCCTCGATGGTTTCGCCAAGCACTATAAGACAGGCAAGAAGATGCCCAAGGATCTTCTGGAACGTTTCATCAAGTCTTCGCAGTTCGGTGCGGCTTACGCTTGTATCCGCCAACTTAACTTCGGTCTGCTGGATATGAAGTATCACACTATCGAAGAACCCCTCCGCGCCTCAGCCGACATCGAAGTATTCGAGAATAACGCTATCGCTCCCATCAAGATCTTCGAACCCCTCGCAGGGTGCTTCATTTCACCGGCTTTCGCTCACGTATTCTCCGGAGGTTATGCAGCAGGTTATTATGGCTACAAATGGAGTGAGGAACTCGATGCCGATGCTTTTGCAGCCTTTAAGGAGACCGGCAATATCTTCGATAAGAAGACAGCCGACAAGTTCCGCAAGATGCTCCAGAGCGGCGGCACAGTAGATCCGATGGAACTCTACATCCAATTCCGCGGCAAGAAACCTACTGCAGATGCACTTCTCATCCGCGACGGCATCAAGCCCGCAAAAAAGAAATAACTCTAATATTCTTAATATAAAAAAGAGATGCGAACTCGCATCTCTTTTTTTATTTAGGGGATTGGAATTATTGGAATTATTGGAATTATTGGAGAGATTGGAATTATTGGAATT
>CAMWSV010000087.1 GCA_947177015.1 uncultured Porphyromonadaceae bacterium | reverse complement strand
ATTTTAAAATTTAACATTTGACGAAAGTTTCATTCGTGCTGTAAGAAGTTTAATTTTTTGGATTCAAATAATACACATTAAAATGAATAATATGATAAAAAATTATTCATTTAATATCTAAGTGATTGATAATAAGTGAGATATTGGGATTAAACTTTTGTGTGCGACTTTATGTAGGTTGGATTTTACCAGGAAACTTAATGATTGAGTGAAGTTTAAGACCGAAAAATGAATTTATTCATTCAGAATCTCCCCGTTATTAAGGAAGCAGTTTCTGATATAACGGTCCAGATTGATGGATTGCTCGAATAGCCCAATCTTCTTACGCATTCTGAGATTATAATTATATAGACTTCGAAGGCCCATCAGACTACTTACTTCCTTACCTTTAAATCCAACAGCATAAAGACAGGCTATATTAATTTCGGTATCATCTAATCCCTGATTTCGGATATATCTGATAAATCCGGGTGAGGTAATGGTTATTGAAGTCATTGTTGACTCCAAAAACTTCTGCTTATCTTTATTTATAAAGTCTCGAAGTTTGCGCCAAGACCGTTTTTCAAACTTAATTTCACGGAAATCTTCTGTAAGAATAGTATTAAAAATATCTAACCTGTTACGGATGATCTGTTTTAAATCCTCAGTAAGGTATTCACCATTATTCAATTCATCTTCCAGGTCATTTTTCTGACGTACGAGTTCATCTAATTGTAAACGCAGATTATCATTTTCAAGACTCTGCTTTTCAATTTCCAGAAAATTATTTTGAATTTCCAGACGTTGCTTTTCAGAGTTCAGTCGTTCCCTGTCAAGTTCAAGGCGGATATTCAGTTCTTTTTGTTGAGTTGCGAAATGTCTGCTCTCTTCTTCAATCCTTCGTGATTTCTCAATTTTATTGCGTGAGTGGAGATATACGATTATCATCAGAGCACAAAGAAATATTCCATACCCAATGAATAAAAGTTTGCGTCGCTCATAGCGATTCTTTTCAATGTCAAGTTGCATAGCAAATTTCTTTTCAGAAAAAAGAAGGTCGCTTTTATGTAGGGTATCTACCTCTAATGAAAAAGCCATGACATAATCTGATAGTGCTTGTCTTGATTCACGATATAATCCGGCAGAATCCAGAATGTCACTTTTGATAGAAAGATATTTAGTTGGATTTAGATTCTTAGCGGAATCAGACCGGTTTAGTAATTTAAGAGATTCAGGTATATTTCCGGTAATGCATAATGCCCATGCAATATCCAGATTATGTAAGGGTGATTTAATAGAATCAAGTACGATAGAATTCAAATATTGCCGGATGGCGGGTATATCGTTTCTATCAATGAGCGAAATCAGGTGGACATTCTGTAAATCCTGATAATCATCTGAGGTTTCCTTTACTAAAGGGAGACAAATATTATAAATAGAATCTGCCTTAGAGTAGTATGAATTTAAATTAGAGCCTATGATTATTTTCAGATAGGAGAGAATAAGATTGGGATTATTAATGTCTATGGCTTCATAAATGCTACAGGCTTTTTCAGTTGTCTTTATAAAATCATCAATACGATATTGTTTATAATACAAGGCTCCTTGCTGGAGATAGACTAATGCCAATCCCAATGAATCTTTATAAATTTTTGTGGTATCAGAAACAGCATCAAGAAAACATGTCATGGCACCGTCGTCATCACCGATGGCACGTCTTATAACGCCCTCATAATATCGAGTTCGCATTCTCTGGTCAGGACTGCCATTACTGATATAGTAGTCTAATGCCGGAGTGAGAATATTCATATCCGTAATATCAACAAGCATTTTATCAAGCGCCATGGTGTGAAGAAGTGAGTAGCGGGCGCGATCCTTTTTGCCGTGAATTTGGAGAGTGTCGATACTTTCGATAATTGAAAGGGCGGAATCGGGGTGGGATTCGATGATGGTTTCTGCGTGATTCAACTGTGTGTTTATCTTTTCGGGTGTGCGCCGGCAAGCCGCTGAGATGATCGACAGCAGGAAGATCAGGGATAATATAGTGGTTGGGGTTTGTCTATTAATGGCAAGCATGATGATGATATGTGTGCTGATGCTGTCTAATATAAGTAAATTTTCAAAACTTTCTTAATCTTCTGAAATAATAAAACAATCAAAAGACGGGTTAAACAACGTCGCTTAGGATGAATTGGCATTGAGCCGATTCGGAGTTACTGAATAATGATGCAAATATAAGCATAAGATTCCATACTGCCAAGTCTTTGGAGGTTTTGGCATGGGATATATTCAACAAAAGAAGGAGATTGTGAAAAAAAGAATGATATGATAACAAAACATTGATTAATAATTTGGTAATACCCAGAAAAATTTGTAAATTTGTGGCAGATGATCTAAAAGATTTATATTATTAATTTTATTCAGGTGTAGCGTATCAATCGCTATAGAGAATCTCAATTGGATACCATGCATAAGAATAACAGACAGGAGATCTTATTTCAGGCTGCCTTTAAGTTATTTTTGCTTCGCCAATTTAAGGGGGTGACCCTTGCAGATATTGAGCAGGAAGCAGGAATGACAAGAGGTGCCATTTTCTATCATGCGAGAAATAAGGAAGATTTGTACAGGAAAGTTGTAAAGCGTTACTGGATTGACAATCAGGATATTATCAATCAGGTGGATAAGGATTCCGTGACGCTTAAGGAGTTTATCAACAACTATACGGCGTCAATCAATAAGATGATGCAGGAATTGCAGAAGTTGCTGCCGGGATGTTCATTACAACAGGTGAGTAAGGCTTATCTATCATTCCTTATGCAACTCAGGGATAGTGCTCCTGATCTGCACGATGAGTATCTCTCAAACCGTACGAACCAACTTTTCGCCTGGAACGATGTGCTGAGAAATGCTGTTGCCAACGGCGAGATCATTAAGGATATCGATACATTCGCCTTCGCACAGGCATTCCTCTATCTATTCTATGGTCAGACATTCTGGGAGAGCCTTGACAATGGTCTCAACATCGATCAATTGAGAAGAAACTACATGAAGATCTACGATGCCATTAAGATAAGGTAAGATACAACGTGAGATGTAGCGTATAAAATTATCAAAAATATTATTTATCACCCCCGATCTCGACGATTGAGTTGAATTTATCATCGCTGAAGATCTCGATATTTGAGTTGATTCTAACATTTTAGGGAATCTCGACGATTGAGTTGAATTTAATCTTTAAGAGAATCTTAACGATTGAGGTGATACCCCCGGAAGGGTTACAAATTATATCAGCCCCGGGTTTCCTATGCATTTTTGCGTAGGAACCCGGGGTAATCATAATTTATTTATTGTAAACGGGCAATCCGGGATAGGTTGCACAAAATCTTAACGATTAATATAACCGATATATATCAATCTTGAGGTATCGTAATTTACGATATTAATATATCGATCTTGGGGTATTGAATAGCGTTGGAAATGGGGTGTAGCATAGACCAGTAAGCGGGGATTGCCACCACGACAATCCCCGCTTGCTAATATTGTTCTATGCGGTAAAAAGGTTATTGAGTTACAGATTGAGACCCTCAGAGGGGGTTATTTGAGTTTCAGTGTCTGTCCGACTTTGATTTTATCCTCCGGCTTCATATTGTTGAGTTTGCGGAGGGTAGTGGCGGAGAGACCGTAACTGCGGGCAATGGCAGAGAGAGTATCACCTTTCTTCACGACGTAAGAAGATTTCTGATCGGCAGATATGTAGGGATTGACGCCGGATTCATTCTTAGCCAACTGTTCGCGAGAAGGAGCGAAGTTACGCGGTTGCTGATAGGTTTGCTTGGAGAAAGTGTAGGTATCAGTATGTGTGGTGTGGTTGGCGAAGTCGAAGATAGCAGCGGGGTTGATGGCATATCCCATGTAGCGGGTTTCAAAGTGAAGGTGAGGACCGGTGGAGCGACCTGTAGAACCGCCCAGACCGATAGGATCCCCGGCTTTGACTACCTGATTGGGTTTTACGAGATGGCGGTTGAGGTGGCCGTAAACGGTTTCGAGACCGTTGGGGTGGCGAATGATTACGTAGTTGCCATATCCTTTACCTTCATAACTTGTAAGACGCACCTTGCCGTCGAAGGCGGCTCGGATGGTATCGTTCATTTTCAATCCTATATCCACACCCTTGTGCATTCTGCCGAATCGCGCACGATAGCCATAATTTGAAGTGATTCGTCCGGGGTGGGGGATATGGTAGCCCGTGACGTTGATCACCGCGGTATTGGGCACGTCGGCTTCCTTGAAGGGGTTTACGCTGCGAGAGTTCCAACCCTCATTGTAGATATCGATTTCCGGTTCGAGGTCGTCGTTAAGGTCGATAAACGAAGACTGGTCGATGAGTCGGATCTGCTCTTTGGCAGATGCGTTTTTCGCCAGCAGATCCTTGTGGACTGCTGAATGTGCTCTTGTCTTGGTCTGTGCCACTGCGGGAGAGACGGCGAGGAGGAGAGACGCTGCGGCAAATATGATTGTTTTAAGATTCATAACTAATTTATTTCAATTCATCGGCACCATAAAAGAAATTGAGATTCGACGGGGTGTAGTCGAAAATCTCCTCCGGGCGGAAGAAACGTTTGATCTCAATCTGAGCGTTTTCCACTGAGTCGCTGGCATGGATGATGTTTTCCTGGCCGCTCATGCAGAAATCGCCGCGCAGGGTGCCGGGAGCAGCCTTGCGTCCGTTGGTGGCGCCGGTCATGGTGCGGAATACTTCTACCACATCAACACCTTTCAGACACATTACAATGACGGGAGTAGCAGTCATCGATTTCAGAATCGAAGGGAAGAAAGGTTTATCTACGAGGTGAGCGTAATGCTCGCGAAGTATAGGCTCGTCAAGTTGCATCATCTTGATGCCGCAGATGATAAGACCGCGGTTTTCGATGCGTTCGATAATCTTACCGATAAGGCGTCGGCCGATTGTAGAGGGTTTTAAAATGACGAGTGTCTGCTCCATGTTTTTTCCGTTTTTTACTTAAGTTTTTTTAAGATATCATTAATCTCAATACTCAAAACTACAAAAAAATACAACTGCATACAACAAATTAAAGCATTTTTTTCTGTCAAAAACTCAAGGTTGAGTAAAATTGAGTTTTAACTTTCATGAAATCAAACAGATAGCAATAAAAATGTTTTACAGCATATTTTTCTTATATCTGCACACATCTATTTTGAGTGTGCATAAATTTTGAATCTTAAATGTTAAAATTTATTAACGCAAATTTATTGTATTGAAAATCATTGTTTTCACTTGCCGGAGTATTTCCGGTAGATTTCCACTCCGAGTTTTTTGGCTTTATCGATATCCTTCTTATTCTTGGGGTCGATGTTATATTTCGAGAGCGGGGGCACCACAATCTTAGTGCCCGGACGTATACGGTTGGGGTGTCCGAGAATCTTTTCATTCTCCTTATATATATAGGGCCAGAGATTGAAGTTGCCGTAATGTTCCTTTGCGATAGTAGAGAGGTAGCGTGTATCCGTCACTATATCATAAATCGGAGCGTCTGAGGCTTTGGTAGGCACCGGATCGGAGTTCGCTTCTTTTTCAGCCGGTTTGTCGGAGGCTTCCTCTACCGCCGTGTTTTCATCGGATGTGTCAATTGAATCAACGATTGCCGATGCCGTGTCATTTATTGCCGGAATTATATCCTGTTCAGGAATTGAACCGGCAGTGATCTCAGTTTCCGGTAATGGGTTTTTATTACCGAGCAATCCGAAAAGGGTGTGATCGGAATCGTATGTCCATAAGCAACCTGCGGCAATTAGAAGCACAATTATACCTGCAATAAGATACCACCACCATTTTTTATTGTGTTTCTTAGCCGGCAGGGATTGAGTGTCATCAGTTTCTGTTTCTGTATTCTCGGAATTCTCGGATTCTGTAATTTCGGACTTAGTATTCTCGGAATTCTCGGATTCTGTATTCTCGGATTCTGTATTCTCGGACTCGGTAATTTCGGACTCGGTAATTTCGGTCGCCGGTTGGATTGTCTGAGTCTCTTTTTCTGCCGGAGAAGATGCTTTCTCGGCGGTGGGGAGAGGAGTATCGGCATCCAAGGGGTTGCTATGGGGAGTGGGGAGTTCAGTATCATCTTCTGCCAGCCGGAGATCCTCTTCAGACACCTTTTCGCTGAGCACCACCGTATCAAACATTTCAAACGGAGCATTAACAGCCGCCGCCAACTCACGGTCCGGGATGAAAGTGATACGATTATGGGCGGGAATATCATTATCCTCGCCGCTGTTGATATCAACGCTTTTACGCGCCTTCACCATCGACACTTTAAAAATGCCGAGACCTTTTACTTTTACACTTTCGCCATCGCGGAGAGTATTCCCGACCTCCTTAAACAGCCGACGCACCACTTCCTCACACACTGCGGGGTCACTCCCGGTTTTGGCGGCGAGGAGTCGGGCGAGTTTTACAATCGTTATTTTGGAATCCATCAGATCAATTATTGAAGTTATCTAAATAGTTATTTAAACAGTGTATCAAAAAGCCAGGGTGAAGAAATAATTCAGACAACTTCATTATCAAGGGGTTCGATTTTTGACTTCAGTACACCCGACGGGCGGAAATTAAGCACGAGTTTCGGGGGTACCAACAGGCGTTCGCCGGTTGAAGGGTGAATCACGATTCGCTCCATACGCTTGCGTGCTTCAAACTGTCCGAATCCGGGGATTACAACTGCATCCCTCTCCACGCAGCACTCGCCGATAGTGAAGCACAGCGCGCTTACGATACGTTGGATTTCATCGCCGTCGATACCGGAATCGGAGGATATTTTATCTAATAATGTTTTATGGTCCATTTCAGAGAGTAATTTCAGAGAGTAATTTCAGAGAGTAAAAGTAGATTCTGAAGTTGCTTAAACAACTGATCCGGTGCACTTCCGGAAACATATTGCAAATTTAACGAAAAATTCATTAAAAAGCAATCCGCGGCGCGAGCGGCGATAGGTTAAGCGATGCCGATAATATCAATCAGATGGGATAAGGAAATGCGTATGGAGATAGATGAAGAGTAATAATGAGAGGTAGCGACTTGCTCAGAATTTAAAAATCAATAATCGCAAATCTTAGAAACTTACTGAATACCTTGAATGGTGACGGAGGGGGGTAAGAATAAATTTCTAAATATTTTTGTTATATTTTTTGCATAATAGGAAATTTCGTATTAATTTTGTGGCAATGAGATAAACATAAAAAACACTAATCATAAATCTACAAATACCGAAGCATCATGGAAATTCCCTTTGCAGAATCCTGGAAAATCAAGATGATCGAGCCTATCCGCAAATCCACACGCGAGGAGCGTGAGAAATGGCTCAAGGACGCCCACTACAATGTATTCATGCTTAAGAGCGACTACGTATACATTGATTGCCTTACCGACTCAGGCACAGGTGCAATGTCAGACCGTCAGTGGGCAGCGATGATGACAGGCGACGAAAGTTACGCCGGTGCCCGCTCATTCTACGAACTCAAGGATACCATCAACCGCATCACCGGTTTTGAATACGTAATCCCGACACACCAGGGTCGTGCTGCCGAGAACGTACTTTTCTCTCACCTCGTGAAGGAAGGAGATATTGTACCCGGTAACTCTCACTTCGATACCACCAAGGGTCACATCGAATCCCGCAAGGCATTCGCAGTAGACTGCACTGTTGACGAGGCTAAGAATACTCAACTTGAAGTTCCCTTCAAGGGCAACGTTGATTTGAAGAAACTTGAAAAGTGTCTCGAAGAGAACGCCGACAAGATCCCCTTCATCATCGTGACCATCACTAACAACACAGCAGGCGGCCAGCCCGTAAGCATGGAGAACCTCCGCGGCGTACGTGCTATCGCCGATAAGTTTAACAAGCGTGTGATCTTCGACTCCGCGCGTTTCGCAGAGAACGCATACTTCATCAAGACCCGCGAACCCGAATTCAAGGATAAGACTATCAAGGAAATCTGCCGCGAGATGTTCTCATACGCCGACGGCATGACGATGTCTTCCAAGAAAGATGGTCTCGTAAACATGGGTGGTTTCATCGCAACCCGCTGGGAAGACTGGTATGAGGGAGCGAAGAAATACTGTATCCCCTTCGAAGGCTTCCTTACATACGGCGGTATGAACGGACGTGACATGGCTGCTCTCGCAGTTGGTCTTGACGAGAACACTGAGTTCGACATGCTCCAGACCCGCATCAAGCAGGTGGAATACCTCGCTAAGAAACTCGATGAGTATGGTATTCCCTATCAGCGTCCTGTAGGAGGTCACGCTGTATTCATCGACGCCGACAAGGTGCTTGATCGCGTACCCAAGGAGGAGTTCCCCGCTCAGACTCTTACTATCGAACTTTATCGCGAAGCCGGTGTACGCGGTTGCGAAATCGGTTATATCCTCGCCGACCGCGATCCCGTAACACGTGAAAACCGCTTTGAAGGCAACGACTTCCTGCGTCTTTGTATCTGCCGTCGCACATACACCAACAACCACATGGATGTAATCGCTGCGGCTCTCAAGAACGTATATGATCGTCGTCACGAAATCACACGTGGTGTGCGTATCGCATGGGAAACTGAGTTGATGCGTCACTTCACTGTGCAACTTGAGCCCCTCCAGTAATTGTAAATTACAATCATGAAATAAAAAATCCTGCCGAATTTTCG
>CAMWSV010000086.1 GCA_947177015.1 uncultured Porphyromonadaceae bacterium | reverse complement strand
GGCTGCTGCACTTCGCGCACTGAATCGGTGGGGAGAGCGCCCTCTTCCGGATCGACTTCCTCTTCGTAGACCTCTATGGGGTAGCGGGGAGCCTTGTCGCGGCGAGTGGCGATGATCTGTCCGCGGAATTTGACGGAGATGGTGTCATATTCCATCCATCCTTTGTAGGGGATCACTTTCTCGTAGACAGTGAGGAGGGCTTTGCGTTTCTCTTCGAGACGAGTGGTGTCGCCGAAGTTGATGACGTGGCCCACTATTTTGGGGATGAGGAGAATATCGTTCGGGCTCCGGGCTTCATACATTCCGACGATACTTTTGAGCCTGGAATCGGAATTGACGAAGCGAACTATCGGGAGCACTGCTTCGGGGCGGAACTTATCGTTGAAGTTGCCGGTGACGATCGGCACGTCGGCATAGAAATCGGCATTGGAGTTGATGCGTTTCCCTTTGCCGTTGACATAGTATGATTTATCGCCGTCGAATACCCGGATTTCGGGTATCATGGGAGTGATCTTGACGTTGAGAAATCCTGAAGAGGAGATGAAGCAACTGACGTTCTCGAAATTATTGAGGTTCATCAGGTACTGCTCGATCTTGAGGGTGTTGAGGGTATTGACGGGAGCGCCTACGATGCGCGCCGGATATTTCATGAGCGAGGTGCGCACGCCCCGCGCCGTGATAGTGTCAGAGATTCCCACTCCTTCGATGGATATGGTGACCCCCTTGACGCTGTGACGGTCGGCTTCAAGGCGTGCCCAGATTGTGATGCCCAGCACGTATGAGAGGAGCACCACGAGTATCGTCCATTTCAATATTTTCTTTACGACGGGCGTCATAAATCGGAAAGCGCAGACTTTAAATCAGGGATGATGACGTCGAGATCAGCGGCGCCGATAGTCATCAATACTTCAAAGTTACTATTTTTTATAAAATCAAGCAAATCTTTTCGCAAGCAGAAGCATTTTTTTTGTGCCTTTACATCTTTAAGAATCAAATTGCTATCGACTCCGGGGATGGGAAGTTCTCTTGCGGGGTATATTTCGGGCATTATCACCTCGTCGGCGAGTGAGAGTGCGTGTGCGAACTCGGGTGCGAAATCGCGTGTGCGAGTGTAGAGGTGGGGCTGGAAAATTACGCTGATTTTTTTGCCCGGATATAGTTTTCTCACCGAGGAGATTGATGCCGCCACTTCGTTGGGGCTGTGGGCGTAGTCGTCGATGAGCACGGGGGAGCCGTTTTTGCCGTCGAGATGGATCTCGAAGCGTCTGCGGGCGCCCTTGAAGTCGGCGAGTCCGGTTTTCACATCTTCGGGGTCGGCTCCGGCGAGGAGTGAAGCGGCGGCTGCCGCCACTGCGTTGTCGATGTTGATTTCCACGGGGACGCCGAGGTGAATATCGGGGATGCGGATTCCGTCAGGACCGACGAGAGTGAAAGAAAGGGTGCCCTCGCCGTAGTGAATATCTTCGGCGTGCCAATCCCCTTCAGCGCCTCCTGAGTAGGTGTAGAGGCGCACTCCGGGCTGAAGGTCGGGCTGCATCTTCAATCCGGTGTGCATGATGAGTGCGCCGCCGGGGTGTATCAGCGAGGAGAAGATGGAGAATGCTTCGAGATAATGCTCCTCATCGCCGTAGATGTCGAGATGGTCGGGGTCGCAGGATGTGACCACGGCGATGTATGGGGTGAGTTGATGAAACGAACGGTCATACTCGTCTGCCTCCACAATTGAATACTCCGAATCCTTGCCGAGCACGAGGTTGGATCCGGTGTTGCGCAGTATTCCGCCGAGGAATGCGTTGACTCCGTGAGGAGTGCGGCGCATGATGTTGGCGGTCATGGAGCAGGTGGTGGTCTTGCCGTGCGAACCGGCTATGCAGATACCCTTGGAATTGCGGGTGATGATTCCGAGCAGGCGCGCGCGCTTGATCACTTCGAAGCCGTGGCTGCGGAAGTAGGAGAGGATACGGTTGTCGTCGCCCACGGCGGGGGTGTAGACCACGAGTGTATCTTCCGGTGAGCGCATTGGCGCGGGGATTAGCGCGGGATCATCCGTGAAGACGATTTCGGCTCCCTCTTCGATAAGGCTGTCGGTGAGCAGGGTCTGCGTGCGGTCATAGCCTGCCACTTTCGCGCCCTGCGACAGGAAGTATCTCACGAGATTCGCCATGCCTATGCCGCCGGCGCCAACGAAATATATTTTATTTGTCATTCTCTCTGAGTATGTGATTATCTATTGAAATTTCCGGAGTCTGCGTTGCCGTGATATACGGGTCTCAGGAGTGGTTGATGATTCTGATTATCTCATCCACGATTTTCTCGTCGGCGTCGGGGAGTGCCATTTCAGAGATTGCCTGCTTCATGGCGTTGAGTTTGGCGGGGTCGCCGATGAGGGAGATGAGGGTGTCGGCGAGTTTCTGCTGCGCTTCGTTGTCGGGGATGAGGATTGCGGCGCCGCGGTTGGCGAGAGCAAGAGCATTCTTGGTCTGATGGTCTTCAGCCACGTTGGGTGAGGGGACGAGGACGGCGGGGATGCCGAGCACTTCGAGTTCGGAGATAGAACCGGCTCCGGCGCGCGAAGCCACCACGGTGGCGGCGGCGTAGGCGGCGGGCATATCGGAGATGAAGGGGGTTACCACTACCCCTTTGAGCCCTTTAGCCACGCTCTTGGCGCGTTCGGCAAATGCTTTGCCGGTCTGCCAGATCACCTGTATGCCGCAGTCGATGAGGCGGTGAATACCCTCTTCCATGCTGAGATTCATGGTGCGTGCGCCGAGCGAACCGCCGATGACCAATACCGTGGGGCGGTTTTCTTCGAGTCCGAAACTGCGTCGCGCCTCCTGTGGGGTGAGGGAGTGGTCGAGGAGGTCTTTGCGGATGGGGTTGCCGGTGAGGATTATTTTATCGGCAGGGAAGAAACGATCCATGCCCTCGTAAGCGACGCAGATTGCATCAGCCTTTTTGGCGAGGAGTTTATTGGTGACTCCGGCGTAGGAGTTCTGTTCCTGGAGGAGGGTGGGGACACCGCGTTTCTGGGCTGCCTTCAGGGTGGGTCCGGAGCAGTAGCCGCCGACGCCGATAGCGATATCGGGCTTGAACTCGTCGACTATGTCGCGGGCCATGGCGAGGCTCTTTCTGAGTCGGAAGAGGACGGCGAGATTCTTCAGGAGGTTTTTGCGGTTGAAGCCGACGACGGGGAGTCCTTTGATAGGGTAGCCGGCGGCAGGGACGCGCTCCATTTCCATACGGTTGTCGGCGCCGACGAAGAGGATGTCGGCGTTAAGTCGCCTTTTGAGAGCGTTGGCTATGGAGAGGGCGGGGAAGATATGGCCGCCGGTGCCGCCTCCGGATATCAGAATCTTATATTTTTTCATATATCTTGAAATTTTTTGAGTATGGATGAGAGCCTGCCGTACCGGTAAATCTGATTCCGAACTGAAGTTCAGTCGCAGAGCCGGGCGGGAGCAATTATTGCTGGCTGGAGAAGTTGGCGGCTTGCATGCCGTCGGAGAGTTTGGAGAGTTCTTCTTTGTTGGCTTTCTTGTCGGTGGAGGTCACGGCGTATCGGCTCACAGAGAGCATGATGCCGATAGCCATAGACATGACTATGATTGAGGTGCCCCCCTTGGATATGAAGGGGAGCGGCTGTCCGCTCACGGGTGCTACGCCGGTGACGATCGCCATGTGCACGAGTGCCTGCGACACAATCAGCACGGCACACCCCATGATGAGAAAGGCGGGGAAGGCTCGTTTACATCGGTAGGCAATGCGTCCGGCTCTCCCCAGCAGGAAGAGATAGAGGAGCAGTAGTGCTGCGCCGCCTACGAAACCGAGGTCTTCGACTATGATGGAGAAGATATAGTCGGAGAAGGCGAGTGGGAGACGCGAACTTTCGCGCGAGTGTCCGGGTCCGGGACCGATGAAACCGCCGTTGGCTTGCGCCATGTTGGCGAAGATTACCTGGCGGTTGTAGTCGTCGATGGGGTCTTCGGGGTGAACGCCTCGCAGATAGCGCGACATACGGCCTTCGTGAGTGGCTGTGCGTCCGATATTTTCGGTTTGCTCTACGTTGCCGACGCTGTCATATTCCGTAGATGTGTGGCTGACTGATTTGATGGCGAGCATGGCTATGAGGCAGAAGCCGTAGAGGACGGCTACCATGCCGAGTTTCCTCCATTGGATGCCGCCGATCAGAAACATGGAGATGCTGACGATCATCATGATGATCATGTTGGTGAGCCCGTTGATCCAAAGCAGGCCGCCGAAGGCGAGCACAATGAGCGCCACGAGGAGCACCGCGCCTGTGGATACGCCGCCGGGACGCTGATTGCGTCCGAGGATGGTGGCAAGCAGGACGAGGACGGTAAGTTTCACTATCTCAGGGGGCTGAATGGTGAATCCGCCTATGATTATGGCTCGTTGGGCGCCGTTGATGTCGGCTCCGAAGAATGTGGCTATCAGCAGGAGCAGGAATGAGACGATGGTGAAGAACCATGCGAATCGGCTGAAGTAGCCGTAGTGGAGGTGCTGCAGACCGATGACGAGCGCGAAGCCTACTCCGAGGAATATGCAGTGGCGGATGAGGGGTCCGAAGATGTTGGAGCCGGTGACTTCGGATGATGAGGCGCTGTAGAGTTCGATTATGGATACGAAGAGCAGCCCCAGGTAGATGCCCCAGATGTATTTGTCAACGGGCGGGCGCTTGTGGGGGGCTGCGCCTTTGCGGACGGAGGATTTGAGAGGTTTATTCGAGGTGACTGATTCGGCGGGAGATTCAGTCACGGCGGGCTCGATGGGTTCGCCATCGAGAGTCTCATTGAGCAGGATATCGGAAGTTTCTAAATCTCTTTTCATGAATTATATTTTATTTAAAAGCCCGTGGGGCGGATTCTGAACTAAAATCAGGCACAGCACCAGGGGGAATCCTGAACTAAGTTCAGGCACAGGACTAAGGCGGCTTGGCGAGCCGCCATGGAGCGGCGGGGCGCCTGCACCGGGGAAAGCCGGCGGGGAATCAGGAGGGGAGTTGGGCTACTTGGGCTTTGAAGAGGTGGCCGCGGTGTTCGTAACTCTTGAAGAGGTCGAAACTGGCGCAGCAGGGGGAGAGGAGCACGGCGTCGCCGGGGGTGGCGAGCGCGGATGCCTCGGCTATGGCATCTTCGATGGAGTGAGTGTCGCGGATGCAGGGCACTTCGCCGGTGAAGTAGTCGAGGAGTTTGGTGTTGTCGACTCCCATGCAGATGATTGCCTTTACTTTCTCCTTGACGAGGGGAAGAATCTCGGAGTAGTCGTTCCCTTTGTCTTTGCCGCCGAGGATGAGGATGGTGGGGCGCGTCATGCTGTCGAGGGCATACCATGTGGAGTTGACGTTGGTGGCTTTGGAGTCGTTGATGTAGACCACCCCTTTCTTTTCAGCCACAAACTCCAGCCGATGCTCTACGGCTTCGAAGTCGGCGAGGGCGGTGCGCGTCACGTCGTTGCGGACGTTGAGCACTGTGGCTGAGAGGCCGGCGGCCATCGAGTTGTAGAGGTTGTGGAGCCCGGTGAGCGATAGGCGGTCACGCGGGATTTCCCATACGTCGCGCGGAGTGTCGAAGTGCACGATACCGTTATCGTCGAGCCATGCGGCGCTACCCTCTTGTGGGATTTCGCTGAAGGGGAGACGCTGAGCCTCGGACTGCACGGATTGAATCTGGCGAGCGATGATGGGGTCGTTCATCCAATATATGAAATAGTCATCGGGGGTCTGATTCTGCAGGATGCGGAATTTGGCGGCGGTGTAGAGTTCCATCTTGTGCTCGTAGCGGTCGAGATGGTCGGGGGTGATGTTGAGGATCACGGCTACGTGCGCCTTGAAATCATACATATTTTCGAGTTGGAAACTCGAGAGTTCGATGACGTAGTATTCGTGTGGATCTTCTGCGATCTGGCGTGCGAGGCTGAAGCCTACGTTGCCGGCGAGTCCTACGTCGAGTCCGGCTTTGCGCAGGATGTGGTAGGTGAGCAGGGTAGTGGTGGTCTTGCCGTTGGAGCCGGTGATGCAGATCATCTTCGCATCGGTGAAATATCCGGCGAATTCGATTTCAGACACGACGGGAATACCCTTCTCGACGATTTTCCTGACGATGGGGGCGGTAGGAGGGATTCCGGGGCTCTTGACTACGATGTCGGCGCGGAGGATGCGTTCCTCGTCGTGGCCCCCCTCTTCGTAGGGGATAGAGCGGCTTTCGATCATGCTGATATATTTTTCGGGGATTTTGCCGTAGTCGGAGATGAATACATCCATCCCTTTGGCGATGCCGAGGATAGCGGCTCCCACGCCACTCTCGCCGGCTCCGAGGATTACCAGGTTCTTTATATTTTCGGTGTTCATTGTGTTTATGTCGGGGTCCGGACAGACTCTGTGCAGTCCGGATGTAATTATATTATTATCTGATTTTTAGAGTTGCGAATGTGAGTGCAGCCAGGAGTAGTCCCACGATCCAGAAACGGATTACGATTCTCGACTCGGGAATCGGGATTTTGGGGAAATTCAGGAGCACGTTAGCGCCTTTCGGGGCTTCCTTCTGGAAGTGATGGTGGAGTGGGGTCATCTTGAAGATGCGTCTGCCCTCGCCGAATTTCTTTTTGGTATATTTGAAATAAGACACCTGCATTATCACCGAGAGGTCTTCGATAAAGAAGATCAGGCAGAGCAGGGGGATGAGGAGTTCCTTGCGGATGAGGATGGCGAAGACGGCGATGACGCCGCCGAGCATCAGCGAGCCGGTATCGCCCATGAATACCTGAGCCGGGGGAGCATTATACCATAGGAAGCCGACGAGTGCTCCGATGAATGCTCCGGCAAACACCACCATCTCCTCACTGCCCGGGAGATACATGATGTTGAGGTATCCGGAGTAGATGATGTTGCCCCCCAGATAAGCCATTATGAGGAGGGCGGCTCCGATTATGGCGGAGGTTCCGGCGCATAGGCCGTCGAGTCCGTCGGTGAGGTTGGCGCCGTTACTGACGGCTGTGACCACGAAGATGACTATCACCACGAATACGATCCATCCTGCGGTTTCAGCGGCTGTGGGATCGGGAATCCAGTCGGTGAGCCATTCGTAGTTGAAGTTATGGTTCTTGACGAAGGGGATGGTGGTCTGCGGGGTCTTCTCCATCACGGTGGAGAGCACCACTTCAGTCTCATTGCTTTCGAGATTGACTATCTCGCTATTTTGACACATCACGATCTGCGGGGAGAACCACATCGACAATCCCACGATGAGTCCGAGCCCTACCTGCCCGATAATCTTATACTTACCTTGCAAGCCATCCTTATTGTGATACTTGATTTTGCGGTAATCGTCCAGGAATCCGATAGTGCCCATCCACACGGTGGCGATAAGCATCAGGCTCATGTAGAGGTTGGAGAGGTTGCCGATGAGCAGACAGGGCACGAGGATAGAGAAGATGATGATGACGCCGCCCATGGTGGGAGTGCCTCGCTTCTCCATTTGTCCGGCGAGCCCGAGATCACGTATTTCCTCACCGATCTGCATGCGCTGGAGTTTATAGATTACGGTGCGTCCGAAGATCATGCCGATTAGCAGAGCGAGAGCGAATGCTATAGTGGCGCGGAAGGATATGAAATCCATCAGGTGACGCCCCGGCATATCCGTCGATTCGAGATATTTCTGAAAAAGGGAGTAAAACATTTAGATTAGCGGATAGTTTGATGTCTGCGTCAGGCAGCGGGGGTAGGGGATTGCGCGCGCCCCCTGCCGCAGAAGGATTTTTTAAGAAAATATCGGGTTAGAGTTCGCCGAGGGCCGCCTCTACTTCTTCGCGATCGTCAAAGTGGTGTCTGACCCCCTTGATTTCCTGATAAGTCTCGTGACCCTTACCAGCCACGAGAACCACACTTCCCGGCGCGGCAGCGTGGATAGCGGCGCGGATAGCCTCGCGGCGGTCAGAGATGCTCAGAGTGGAGCGGTTCTGATCGGGGGTGAGCCCTTCCTTCATCTGGGCTATGATTTCATCGGGATTTTCAGAGCGAGGGTTATCGGAGGTGAGCACGAGTTTATCGGAGCGGATAGCGGCTTCGTGCGCCATCATGGGGCGCTTGCCGTGGTCGCGGTCGCCGCCGCAGCCCACTACGGTGGTGATTTCGCCCTGCGGGCCTACTATCTCGCGGATTGTGTCGAGCACATTTACCAGAGCGTCCGGTGTGTGGGCATAGTCTACTATGGCGGTGACGCCCGACGGCGAGCGGAACGTCTGGAAGCGCCCTGCTACGGGCACGAGGCGGCTCATATTTACGAGCACGCTGTCGAGGTTGAATCCGGAGAGGATTGATGCGCCGTAGACGGCGGTGAGGTTATAGGCATTGAATTTGCCGGTGAACCGGACTTCGACTTCTCTGCCGTTGAGCATGAGGAGAGTTCCGTCGAGGCGCTGCTCAACGATTCTGCCGCGGAAGTCGGCGTCACGTCGCAGCGAGTATGTATATTTGCGTGCGCAGGTGTTCTGGAGCATATAGGCGCCTGCCTTGTCGTCGGCATTGACGAGGGCGAAAGCATCGGCGGGGAGCATATCGAAGAATGCTTTCTTGGCGTTCATGTAGTTTTCTACGGTGCCGTGATAGTCGAGGTGATCCCGGGTGAGATTGGAGAACACTGCGCCTGCAAACTTCAGACCGGCGATGCGGTGCTGTGCGGCGGCGTGGGAAGAGACTTCCATGAAAGCGTATGTGCATCCTTCAGCCACCATATCGGCGAGGAGGGCATTGAGGGATATGGGGTCGGGGGTCTGAGT
>CAMWSV010000085.1 GCA_947177015.1 uncultured Porphyromonadaceae bacterium | reverse complement strand
CCCCAGGCCGCAATCCGCCCTGCGCCGGCGGCTGGTGGGCTCGGATATGTGTATACGCGACAGAAATAAACGAGGGGCGCCCGGGCGCCCCTCTTTTCTTTTTTTGGGGGGAGGTGGGATTATTTGATGATCATCTTGATGCCGTTGACGATGTAGAGGCCGGGAGCGAGAGCCTTGAAGGCTGCGCGGTCGGCGCGGTCGAGAACGCGTACGCCGTTGAGAGTATATACGGTGTATTCGTTAGCCTGCATGTCGATGATTTCAACAGCGCTTCCATTGCCAATCTGGTAAGTGAGCGAGAATGCGGGGCTGCTGAGGAAGTCTTCGCCAAGGGAGAAGTAGCCATCGGGGAAGTCGATCACGTATGTGCCCTTATCAGTGTATTCCTTATCGAGGGGCTGGAGGATCTTGTTGAAGTTTTCGAAGTCGTCCCAGTCGATGTCAGCCGCGGGGAGGTTGATGGGTTCGCCACCGTCGATTGTGAGGGTAGCGATGCCGCTTCCGGGATTGACTGATTCGTAGTTGTCGAAGAAGATGGTGATTGTGCCGGGGAGCATTTCCACATCGCCTTCGGCGGGAACGCAGGTAGTGATGGGCATGTCTACGTCCTGAACTTCTTCAATGGTGTAAGCCACTTCGATAGCGGGGGCTGCGGAGCCGTCGGCGAAGAGTACGTAGCCTTCGGGGATAGAGATGGTATATGTGCCGGCTTCAGTGATGGGGTTGGTGAAGGTGAGCACGAGGTTGTTCATATCCACGGTTGTGTTTTCGAAATCGAGCGGAGTATCGATACCGGCCTTCGACCATGTGGGCTGACCGGCAGATTCGCTGATTTTAATTTCGCCGTCAATGTGATATGTGACTGTGACGTCATAGAGAGTGGTTACGGTTCCGGCTGCGGGAGTCACTGTGTATACACCGGAGGCAACGGTGAATGTCTGGAAGACGTCGTTGTTCTTGAAGGTGTTGAACTCAGTGCCGAGATTGAAGAATCCGCGGGGGATTACGAGTACGTAGTTGCCTTCGGTAGAGATGGCTTTGTCGAGTACGATAGTGCCCTTGGTGATTACAGCGAATTCATTGTTGGGGTCTTCATCCATGATGTAGTCAGCCATCACAGCGACTTCGTTGCGATCCATATCGAGCACTTTCACGTCGGAGTAGGGGAAATCGTAGGATACGTTGATACCTGCGGAGAAGGATACTGTGATTTCGCTCACTTCGCTGAGGGGTTCCTCGCCGAAGGAGATTTCGATATCCTTAAACATACCTGCGGGGTAGAAGGTGAAGAGGAAGTAAGTCTCTTCGTCGGAACCTTCAGAGCCCTTTACGAGACGGCCTTCTTCGTCGAATGCCTTTACGGAGATAAGGATGGGAGTGGTCTGATTAGCGGAGTAGCCT
This sequence comes from uncultured Porphyromonadaceae bacterium, assembly GCA_947177015.1. GTDB lineage: Bacteria > Bacteroidota > Bacteroidia > Bacteroidales > Muribaculaceae > Lepagella. Next base: position 7,428 of record CAMWSV010000085.1, on the reverse strand, counting down.
TCAGAGAATTTGAGTTCCCAGGCGCTTGAGTAGGTAGTGCCGTCCACATCCACGGGGTCGACGGGAGTGACAGCGGCGAAGGGGATGAGGCCGGCGCCGGAACCCATTACGATACCTGTCTGGAGGCCGTTGTAGCCGGTGGTCTGACCGAGGTTGACGATGCCGTCGAAAGTGATGGTGATAGTGTTCTGGTCTGCATCGAGAGAAGCCTCATTTTCGGGAGTAACGCCGGTGAGGGTGATGTCGCTGTAGATGTAGGGGGGAGTGAGACCTTTCCAGATGATGAAGTCATTGCCGAGAGTCTCCTCGGGAGAGTAGTTCTTGATCATCTCAGTCTCCCATGCGGTGAAGGATACTTTGTATTCCTTGCCATACATGAGTTTGTAGTTGCCGTATACTTCAGCCTGATAAGTGCCATCTTCCTGACGAGTCATCCAGGAAGTAGACTTCACGATAGCATCCTCGCCCTCTTCGGGGTTGAGGTTAATAATTTCATATTCGATATACATCTCGGGATACTTTTCAGAGATGTTGGATTCGATATTGATCTTGGTGCCTTCGGTGAGCATAGCCATCTCAGTGCCGTTGGCGGGGTCGGCGTATGTGACTACGAAACCGCCATATACAGCGCGCACGTCGTTGTCGTGGTTATAGCCATCGGTAGTGACGAGGTTGTTGAGAGTGACGATAGCGCGTGCGGCGTTGCTGATTACTGCCTCAGGCATAGCGAAGTCATATTCAGCGGAGTCGTCGGAGTCGGGAGTGACCTTAACGTCAGCCATGGGCACAACTACAGAAGCGGAGAGACCGGTGTTCTTGTCAGTGTACTGGATGTTGAAACCATCGAAAGTGAAGTTCTTGATTCCGGATATCCACACGTTGAGGTTCTTGGCGAGGTCGAGGTCGGCGCCGGATGCCGGTTCGAACTCAGCGGCGATTGAAGTGCGGTCGAGCACTACGTATTTGGGATAGAAACCGTAAGAGCCTACAGTGCCTTCACCGGTGGAACCTACGGGTACACCGTGCTCATCTACCACGCCGGAGATTTCGATACCGATGTTGGGGTAAGAAGCCTGGGGGTAGAGAGGAGTCATTGTGGCGGGAGTGCGGAGTTTGCCGGTGAGGTCTACGGTGAGGACATTCTCGTTGATTACGGCGGGGATTTCCTCTACGTAGTATTCACCGAGTTCGCCTTCCTGATTACCCCAGGAGAGAGTGGCGACGGTATTGGGCGACTGACCGAGTTTCTTATCGAAAGTGATACGGATGATACCTTCGGGCGTGCCTTTGGGCCAGTAAGAGAGGAAGGGGTCGGGGCAGTATTCCTGGTTGGCTACGGTGGGGATAGAGCCGCAGAGGAATTTGAAGGTAGTGGTGCCGTCGGGGGTAGCGCCTTCAGCGGGTTGGCCTGCTTCCGAGAGGAGTCCCTTGAGAGTCACTGTGAATTCATCGCCCGGGAGGATAGCGCCTGAAGAGATGAAGGGCTTGAGGAGATTATAGAAAGACACTGAGAGGAGTTGTCCTGCCACAGTGGCACGGCTGTTGATATTCTCAGTTGTATTGGTAAGGCGATTTTGGAAAGAGATTACCGCAGTGTTGTCGGCAAGAGTGATTTTCTGATTGTAGGTCACGCTCATGCCGGGATAGTTGTTGAAGTCCACGATGCTTTCCTGATTGGGCTGCATGTATTGGATCTTAAGGGGAGCGGACTGTTCGCCTTCGAGATAGAGGGTGAGTTCGCCGGCATCCATAGTGAAACTGTCATAGAGATAGATGGTCTGTCCGGCAGTGACATTGCAAGTACGTATCATCGCGCCCGGATCGAGGGCAGTGAACGAGATTTCGTTGGCATACTGAGCGCCCGGGGTGATACATTCGGAGTAGATACCTGCACCGCTGAGGCCCTCGATACGGAGCGCACCGGTGGATTTGGGTGTGAACTGGACGGAGACTTCGGCATACTGACCGTAGGAATAGGTGACGCCACCCTCGATGACCTGGTTCACCTCCGTCAGAGGGATGGGATCGGCTGCGAGGGCTGCTCCGGCGCTCATCAGCATCATTGCTGTAAGGCATACCTTAGATGCCGCTGATGCGTAGTTAGAGAATAGATTTCCCATAAAAGTTGTTATTAGATGATTATTTAGTTATGATGATTGGAATTCGGTTGTCTCACTAAATGATTGGTAGTGGTGGGCGGAGCCCATTTCCCCGGAATCGGGAGCGGGCTGCCCGGGTAAAAGATAAAAGGTGGCAGTTATTATGAGTGCAAGTTAATAAAAAAAATTGATTTTAAGAAATGAATATGTTGAAAAACAAGTTTTTTGAATAAAAATAATAATCCGGTTCGATTTCACGGGAAATACGAACCGGATTATTGATAATGGAAAGTTTACTCCAGTTGGAGATTCCTTAACGTATGATATATTACTTAACAATGAATTTGCGAGAAGCGGCGTTGCCATCGGCGTCGGTGGTCTTCACGATGATCACGCCCTTGTAGCCGTTGAGGGAGTAGGCGTGGAGACCGGTGCCTTTGGCGGAGAGGAGTCTCATGCCGGCGAGGTCGTAGGCTTCCACTGCGAAGTCTTCACCGTTGACCATGAGATTATCGCCTGCTACAGTGACGCCGATAGCGTTGCCGCCGGGCATTACGATTTCCTCTACTCCGGAGCCGTTGATATCTGAAGTGCCGTTGAGGGCGCAGATGTTGGCGTTAACCACTTTCTCTTTACCGGCGTCGATGAGCATCACGATTACGTCGCAGTTGTCGAGGTTCTTGATGGTCTCGGGGAGGTTGACGCTGAAGTTAGCGGTGTAGAACTCGCCTGCCTTGAGGGTAGCGGGGATAAGTCCGCCGGTGCCGTTGAAGGTTGTGCCCCATGTGGTGCGGGCCACATCGTTTGCTTCATAGGGATATACTACGCTTTGACCGAACTTGCCGCCGTAGCCCCAGTCGCCGAGGTCGGGGTCAGTCACAGAAGAGAAGCCGTTGAGTTGGTAGGTCTCGAGTTTATTCTCAATCACGACGGCGAAGATGTTGTAGGCAGTGCGATCGAGGTTGAGAGCGCTGCTTACAGTGGCTTTTACATCGATCTTGTTGTTGGCTTCGTCGAGCGAAGATGATACTTCGAGACCGAGTTCGGCGGGAGCGGTGATTTCATCGCGGAAGAGGTCGAGCCAGAGTTTGGGTTCGAGGCCTGTGCTTGAATCCACGTATCCGGAGCCGGAGAACATATAGTCCATATCGGCGCTCATCATAGGCATTGAGATCACGCCGCGGTTGATACGTCCGGAGGGAGCGGCAGACATTCCGAGGAAAGAGGAATAATTTGCCATTCCGGCGCCGAGCACGTCGTTAGAGTAAGTGCGGACGCAGATGGGGATCAGCGTGTTGGGATAGAGTTGCTGGATATTCTCGATGGCACGGATGCCGAGCGGACAGTTGGAACATTCCGAACCGTTGAACTCTTCGAGCACTACCTTGCGGAGGGGCTGGAAAGTGAGGTTGCGCACATCGCCTGCGATGCGTACTTTTTCGTTGTCGAGAGTGATGTCGATGAAATATTTGTTTACCTCAGCCTTGCGCAGCGGGAGGGGCTTATCGAAAGAGAAGCGGAATACGGGGTTCTCGATGGAGAGGTCGAGGCCGGACTGCTCGATGCGGTCGATCTCATTCTCCTCGGCGTCGAGAAGCACGAGTCTGGCAGTGTCGTATTTGCTGATTTCCGAACCTACGGTCACGGAGCCCTTGATGGTTACGTTTTCCTGATTTACCACGCGGTCGGCAGTCTCGATGTTGGTGAAGAATGCTGAGTCGTGTACCACGCGGATATTGTCGACGAAGATTGCACTCTGGTCATCATTTTCGTTTACGAAAGCGATGTAGATGCTCTTGCCTGAGTATTCGGGGAGGTTGACTACGTAGTTTTCCCAGTCGCCGTCAAGAGTATTTTCGGATCTGCCCGGATCGAGAACTTCCTCAAACACTACCTTGCCCTCTTTGCGGATACGCTCCACGATCTCTTTGGTGAGAGTGTTGTATACTTCATCGGCTTCGAATACGTAGACCTTGAGTACGTCGCGGTAGCCTTCGAGATAACTCTGCGCGTCAAACTGGAGATAGCAGTTGGCATCGGGGATGTGGATCTGCGAGGTCATCATCCAGTCGTCAGCCTGTCCGGCGGGGTTATACATAGAGTGGGAGCCGAACGCCATATCGGCGCTATCATCGTCGCAAACGTAATTCCAGGGGGTGGTATCTTTGGTGAATTTCCACTGAGCCATGAGGAAGTCGGGTTCGCGGTGGTCGCCTTCATAGAAGAGGAAGTTTTCGGTATTACCGCAATCTTCGTTGAAGAGGTACTTGTCGTCGTCAGAGAGGGGTCGCTCGTAAGTGCCGATGTAGTGGAGGTTGATTTGCTTGCTTGCGCCGCCGCCTGAGATGTCGGTGAGGGCGCCTTCGAGGATCACTACGTCAAACTCAGAACCGCTGAAGAGGTTCTGGCGCACAGGAGGATATACCACGGCCTGCTTTCCGCCGGCGATGATGCCGAGTTCGGTGATGGGAGTTTCGAGTTCAGAATTGTAGAGGAACGCCTTGGCATTCTCAGCCACCTTGATGTCTGTGTCGAAGTTGAGGATGATGGGGTTGCCGTTGAGGTCGAGATAGGGGACTGCATCATCATTATCGGGGTATGCTTCAAGGAGTTGCACGGGGGTATTCGCACGGCCGTTGTAGGAGAGAGAGATTTCGTCGGCAGAGATGGAGTTATCGTCCCTGAGCACTATCATGCCCTCGGGGATGGTGAGAGTGTACTTCATGCCCGGCTCGAGATCGCGCGAGCGGAAAGTGACGGTCACCTTCTTGCCGTCGGCTACGAAGCCGTTGCTGCCTACGGGGTTGTAAGTGGTCTTGCCATCTTCAGAGGCGAAAGTGATTTTGTTGGAGTTACCCTTCACAGCCACGTCGCGGGTGAATGTGATGGTGAACTGCTGGAGTTTCGACATCTCCACGCCCGGGAGGGGGTCGATGGTGTAGTCGGCGAGGAGTTTCACGCGTCCGGCGAGTTGGGAGATGGGCTCGGGGAGTTCCATGATGTAAGTGTCCTCGGTGGTGGGGAGCATGAGGAGTTTCAGGCCATCGTTAGAGACTGAGAGAGTCTTACCGGTGTTCTGGAAAGTAGTCTCCTTCAGGAAATCCATGCCGTATACCTGGCGGAGGATCTGCTCAAGGCTCACCATATAGTTGCCGGCGCGGAACATCGCGGTGGCGTAGGGGTTGGTGGCGGGAGAAGCGGCATACATGAAGCCATCATTGTCGATGGCGAAACCTACGGAGTTTGCTGCTTCAGTGTCGTTATATATTTCGATTTTCTTATTCTTCACGTCATAGCGGAAGGGGCGACGCTCCTCGATGGGGAACTGTGAGCCTGCCACTTCAGTCACCATATAAGCGGTGCCGGTGACCCAGAGTCCGTTATTGCTCATGAAGGGGTCGCCGATCCAGAGGGTGTTGGGCACGTCGGGAGTCCAATCCTCTACATCATCGGGGGTGAACCCGATGAAATCGTAGGTGTTGTCCTCGCGGTCGTAGACATACACGCAGAGGCCGGCGGGGAGGAGGTAAGACATAGACATGTATCCGAGGAGGTATCTGCCATCGGCAGACATTGAGTAGAACACGCACTGGTCCATGTCCTGGTGAGTCATGTCATATACGGGGAGGTTGGGGAGTTCGACGAATTGGTTGGTGGTGAGGTCATAGAAAGCCGGGAAGGCGTTAAATTCGTCGTAAGCCGCCACGAGATAACCGGCGGCATATTTGCCGTCGGGAGTGATGGCGTTGAGACGTCCGCCCGCGAAGCCCTCGGGCATGGGGAGGATAGTCCATGATTTATCAGAAGCATTCCAATAGGCGGGTTTGCCCTGGCACTCGCCCGCAACGCGGGAACCATCGTCAGTGACGTCGGCAACGCCGGCGAGGCCTGAGCGATCGGTGATCGAGGTGGTCTGCAAAGTTTCGAGATTGAAGAGTGTGCCCCCTTTCGGACGGAGGTCGCCATCGGTGGTGGAAGCAGTCTCAGCCACGCCCCATAGGCCGTTGTCGGACATTTTGGAAATAATAGTCGACTTACCGGGAACGGGGATCACCACTTTAGGCTTAAGGCTCTGCGCAGTGGCGCTGAAGCCTGCGAGGGCTACCAGGGTAGCCGCGAAAAACATGGATGTCTTCATTCGTTAAGGTAATATATGTTAAGTAGTTATAATTTCTGATTAGTTTTTGCCTCTCCTGCCGGCAGATCGGAGCGTCTGCAGGAGATTTAAAGTTTTTCGATAAAAGAGTTTTTCGATAATTCGTGATTGGTAATAAAGAATGACGTTTTTTCTATGGTATCGGATTATCGGGATTACTGCGGAGAATGTTCCATTTGCATATCTGAATTGCGGAGTTGAAATCCCGAATCGAATGATGAGTTGCGATTAAACAACGCGTAAAATTACAAAAATATTTCGAGGTGGAGAAATAAAATCGGTTTATTTATGAAAAATTAAGAGATATTTTGGTTTTATTTCAATTGAATTTCTTAAATTTGCGTATCGAATCTTGTGAAACTCCCGCAAGCCCGGAATTGCGGTGAAACTGCGGGGAGAATATTCGCCCCCGGGCTATCCGGATAATCATCGTGATTCTGACATTTAAGAGTCACAAAAAGTGTGACAGAAAATCAAAATAAATACAAATAAAACTATAAAAATCCTAAATTATGAAGAAAATCTACACCTTATTTGCAGCGCTCGGACTCTGCGCGATGTCGGCATCAGCCGCAGTGACAGTAACAATGGCAGACGGCACTCCGGTAGCCGACGGCGAGACTATCACAGTGGGCGCCGATCAATTTGAACATCGCTTGATCCCCAACGTCCTTGACAACTGGATCGGTGAGGTAGACATTAAGGTGATGGGACAGGCTCCCATCGAAGTGAGCCTCACTTCCAGCACACCCGATATTCAGTTCTGTCCCGTAGGTCAGAACTGCTATACCCTCTATCCGGCTCTCGGGGGCGCAGTCTACACCGGCGGCGGTACGCTCACCGGCAGCGTCAACGATATCCCCGTGGATATGAACTATCAGAACTATGACCTTGACCACCCGCAGGAGACACTTCCGCAAGGTAAGGAGACTCTGACAGCGATATTCACCGATGCCACCGGCTCGAAATGCACTGTAAAGTTCCTCTTCGACAGTACTGAAGACACCGGCGTAGAGGCTATCGCCGACGCTGAGGGCACAGTTACCGTCTACACCATCGCCGGCGTGCGCGTTCTCGACAAGGCGGACGCTGAGGCTATCCACACTCTCCCTGCCGGCCTCTATATCGTAAACGGCAAGAAGATGGTGATTAAATAAGAAAATTATCATACAG
>CAMWSV010000084.1 GCA_947177015.1 uncultured Porphyromonadaceae bacterium | reverse complement strand
TGTATTTCTGAGAACTAATAAACGGGAAGAGTTTTCCGTTTAATCCGTCTTCCTTCATATCCTGAATATCATGCACTGACTTTTCGGCTTGTGCCCATAAATGCAAATTTGCTGATTATTTGCGGGATAGTCAGAGATTCTTGTATTAAGTAAGTTTGGGAAATTAGTCTTTACCAATCCCTTACTTCAGTTCATAATATAAACTAATAAAAAAAACTTGCTTATAATAGAAATTATTTTGGCGGAGATTAGATGATCGGCAGGGTGAGGTGGTTTGGGATGCGAGTGTGTACAGGAGGTGGAAGAGGGGAGGAGAATGATTTTTTGTCCATTTTGTCCATTTCTTTTTTATTCCATTGTTCGTTCGTAAATTTGCACAGTTAAGTGACATAAATAGATTTATCAACTAACCAAATCTTAAGAATAACAGTGAAATTACTTAGACTCTTTATTTTGGCTATTGCTGTGTTGTTGACTGCAATGCCGATGGATGCCAAGAAGTATAAATGGGTGTATGGTGATCATCCGCTGGAGGTATATACTACGGGCCAGGGTAAGAATCGTATGCAGTTGATCAAGGCGTGGGCTGTGGCGAAGAATGCCGATAAAGCCATTGAGCAGGCTATGATGGATGCGGTGACGGCTGCCTTTTTCTCCACTATCGGTTATGATGAGTCAACTCATGGGATGGGTGTGTCGAATCTTCAGCCGCTCGTGAGCGGCGATCAATATCGTGAGCATGAGGGTCTCTTTAAGGATTTCTTTGTGAGCGGTGAATTTCTGGGGTATGTGCGTCCTGTCAACAGTGCATATCCCAGTGGAGAGAATAATATGAAGGTGTCCGGCGGAAGGCGTGTCGGTGTGAATCTCGTGCTTGATCGTCCCGGATTGGAGAAGTGGCTTCAGAATAAGGGAGTTAAGAAGGGTCTTGACGGTCATTTCCGTAATTGACCTTTATGCTCAGGGAGTATCCGTGAGTGTGGCGACGTCGGCATATATAGGCCATCAGCCTTATCGGGTTAAAAAATAAATAAGACTCTATAGGAATAAATAAGGCGAATAAATAAGATGCTAAGAATAAATAAGACGCTAAAAAGAAATAAATCATACTGATATGAAGAAAATCTCAACGATATTGATAATGATTCTGGCTATGGCGGAGAGTCTTTGCGCCGCTGAGGCAAAGAAGCCGAAGTTAATGGTGTTTCCGTCAGACGATTGGTGTGTGGCTCATGGCTATACGCTTCCGGGCACCCGCACTCCGGATTATGAGAAGGCACTGCTCAATCCGGATATGGATGCGGCTGTGGCTGTGATGGGTGATATAATGGCGGAGATGGGATATGAGATGTTTTCGCTTAAGCAGGAATTGAAAAATATCCATAATTCGGATGCCTATTCGATGGCTGTGACCTCAAAGAATGACGGCATGGTCAGGGAGAGCGACCGTGATGTGCTGACGCGGAATGTGGCGTGTGATTTTATTGTGGAACTTTCTATCGAGCCCAAGCCTTTCGGTGCCCGCAAGATGGTGGAGTTCAAGGCTCAGACCATTGATGCCGCTTCTAATAAGATTCTGAGTGGCGACACCGGCACATCGTCCGCTTCTTCTCAGCCTGTGGCTATATTGATCAAGGAGGCCGTAGGGGGATTTATTGATAATTTCTGCCATAAGATCGATCTGGCGTTCACTAAGATGGAGAGGGATGGCAGAGAGGGTTCTGTGGAGTTTAAAATAGCGGATGACTGCCCGCTGCATTTTGAGAATGAGGTCAGCATCAATGGCGAGAGTGGCGAGTTGGCGGAGTATATAGAATATGTATTGGGAGAATGTGCGGTAGACGGCGCCTATAATCTCAAGCAGAAAAGTCGTGAGACTCTGAGTTTCGACCAGGTGCGATTTCCGCTCTTTGCCACTGTGAGAGCCGGCGGATTCGGTTCGAAATCTGGCAAAGTCAAAGCACAGACTATGGAATCGTTCATAAAGAATGTTACCGATAAACTTTCTCCCTTGGGAATTTCAGCCACGATTGTACCTAAGGGTCAGGGCGCGGCGTATGTGGTGCTGGGAGCCACCGCTTATTGATCCGCGGCAGGTGAGTCGAAATCTTAATAGAAAAAGTTTAAGCAATTTCTTGCACAGTATATCCGATATGAAGAAAATAAGAATTATTCTGGGAGCGATATTAATGGCGTGTCTGCCTGCACGCGGAGCCGAATCGGAACTTTCGGGAGAGGTGATGATCTCGCCTTATATCGTCAGCGATGCGAATACTCCGAAGGCTGATAAAGTGCTGAAGGATATGCTCAACCGCATAGTGACGAAGTATGGAGTGAGTTCGCCTAATGATCTTATATCTCCGTTTATCATCACCGGCCACGCTATAGAACTGAGTCAGGAGACGACCTCTACGGCACCTCCGCACGTAGCAGTGGATCTCTCACTCACCCTCTATATAGGCAATGGCGAAGATGGCACGCAGTTTTCTTCGTGCAATATGAATCTGCGTGGAGTAGGGGGCAATATCGATCAGGCATACGCCTCAGCCTATAGGCATATCAACGTCAATAGTCCGGAAGTGAACGAGGCTATCGTCACCGGGCGAGCCCGGATAAAGGAATATTATGCAGCGGCGGCACCGGGATTGATAAAGAAAGCCGAGACGTATGCCGCATCGGGCAATTATGGGGAGGCTTACCGGATATTGCTGATGATTCCGGCAGTGTGTCCGCAATATACTCAGGCTCAGGAGATGTTGCTTTCGCTGGTGCAAAAAGAGAGCGATGCGAATAATGAGGAGATTATCTCGCGCGCCCGGGCTGCATGGAGTGCGAGTCCGGACGAGTCGGGGGCTGCCGCGGCGCAACGCTATCTGGCATCATTATCCAATATGAGTCCGAAGGTGCGTCAGCAATCGGAGCAACTGATGAAGGAGATCTCAGGTCGCCTGCAGCGGGCAGAGGATCAGCGGCAGGTCAATATCGCGCAGCGGGAGGCAAACGCCCACTCCGAGCGTATGGCTGCCATCAAAGGAGCCACTAAAGTGGCGGCTGCCTATGCTTCGCGTCCTGTGTATAGAATCAGATGGTGGTGAGCATATCGGCGGGTGAGCCGATGTGGGTTGAGAGATCCTATAAATGAGATTTTTTCATAGATAATACTTGTAGCAGTCGGGTGGGAGCCGGCTTTCGAAAGTCGGAACCCCGAAATTGATTATAGCAAACTTTACTAATTAACATCATGAATATCAATTTTTTACGGGTCGTGACGCTGATTGTCGCGGCTATGGGTTTTATGCCTGTATGGGCAGCCCGGACATTTTACGATTCCAAGAGTTGGATCGTGAATGTGGCAGGTGATTACCAGTTTCTGCAGCAACTCGGACTTGAATCCAAGGTGAACGGGTTGAATATCCCCGTGCCTGTGCAGTTGGGTGGAAAAGCCACCAAATTGGAGTGCCTTTCAATAGAGACGAAACTCAATGAGATGAAATTCGGCAACACAGTGATCAATGCTATCACAGCCAACGGCACTTCCGATGCGTATCTCAGGCAACTTGCCCTCGCCAATGCCAATAGAAATGACATCGAACTCGGGGCAGAAAACATGAGATCTGAGAATAGCAGCGGGCTAATGACACTTCTTCAGGATGACTATGAGCCGATTCTTATGCACAATTATATCGCTCTTTTCAATCGCGTCGAGATGCGCGACAGTAAAGGCGTAATTATGCGCGATAGAGACGGCAATATCAGATATAAGTGCAACTATGCTATCTATAAGGTTGAGGTAAGCAAGGAGGAGGCGTTTGATATTGTAAGTAATATTTCGCAGGCTGCATATAGTCAATTACCTAAATTCAGAGTCAAACTTATGGACTTCGGCAGTTACGAATTATCTTCACCGGAGAAGGCAGTGAACCGTATCTCAAAGAATGTGCCGGGCCTGGCACTTCGCGGCACAATTATCCGTCGTAATCCGGCACGCATCAGCATCGGCGAGGATAAGGGTATAAAGAAAGGTGATCTGGTCAGCACCTATAGTCAGCGCATGGATAAGAAGGGGAATATGTATTCGAAGCGCATCAGCAGAGCACGCGTATGCGGAGTGTGGGAAAATGAGGCGCAGGTAAACTTTGAGGCCGGCACGGCAGGCAACCGTAAGAACGGTGATATCGTGGTGCGCACCCCCGACAGTCATTTCCGTACAGGCCTGATCGGCACATGGATGCCTCACGTATGGGGTGGCGAATTGATGTTCGACCTCAAATCGGGCTTCACACGTGCCGGCATCATCCATCATATACTTGCCGACCTCAGTTTCAGCATGACCGACCATCCCGGCGATAAATTCCGCTTGCTGTATGGCTACAATCCTGATCATGATTTTCTGGCGCCGATGTTTATGAACGTAGGTATGGGCTACGGCATTAGCAAGACCTTCGTAGGCTATTTCGATATCATGCCCTTCTTCCTGATCCAGTATGAGATGGGCCTGATGGTGAATACATCGAAAGATGCGTACGACATCGGTAACGGTTACGACAGTACAGTCTCAGGAGCAGAAAAAGCGGTATTGGGTTCATCAATAAGAATTCCTGTGGGAGTCCGGTTCAGTTTCAATATCGCGTATCCCTTCAAGTTGGTGGTTGAGGCAGGTTATGCACCCTGCTTCGGATTCGGTGATGACTATAAGATCATCAAAGCCACCAATAAATATATCGGAGCGAAACGTGACGGCATCTTCATCAATGCCGGCTTCATGTTCTGATTATATAGGGTATTACTCCAAAATTTTATATGGATTTAAATGCGAAATATAATAATCAATCAAATATAATAATCAATCATGAGAATAAAGCGAACGTATGAAGAGATGAATCCGGTGAGGATTATGCTCCGTATGATATTGATCTCGATTTTCGGATTGCAGTCATGCAAATCGGATGAAGAGGAGATTTTCCTGAACTATTGGGAATTCCCCAAGGAAATCAACGTGGCGTTTAATGAGAAGTTCTCAGTCCTTAAACTGAATACGTCGGAAAATGACCTCGTTCTTCCGTCGGCTGCCATGGTATTTGAGACTAAAGTGGATAACACATCGGTGGTGCGCCAGATGAACAACAATTCATTTCAGGCTGTAGATATGGGCAGCACGAATATTCTGATTTATTCCGAATCGGGGAAACTGATGGCTACCGTAGAGGTAACGGTCACCTCTCCATTTAATGGCACTGTGCCAGACAGAATGGAAGTAAAATACTATGAAAAGACCAATATCTTTGAAAATTACGATGAATGGGATATTACTCCGAAATATAACTTTGAATCGTCTGATCCCGAGATTGTGGAGATCAACAGTCGCGGAGAGATGAGAGGTCATAAAGTGGGTACTGCCATTATAGCGATACGCTCGCTGAATACGAATACCGTACTAAAAAGAATAGAGGTCAGCGTAATTCCTAACGAAACTTACAATATGACCTCGGGCGAAACACGGAAAGTATCATTAAATTATCATTCCTCTACGAATGAGGAAGTGGCGGTAGTGACAAATTCCGGTATTCTTCAGGCTAAAATGCCGGGTTCGACATATATTTATGGCAACTACGGCAGTACTCCTCTCTGCTGGCAGGTAAATGTATCGGAAGGAACGCTGAAGTCGCTGTTTACTCTCACAATGCCCGATAGCTGGTATCCGGACATTGATGAGATAAAGGCATGTATGGGCAATCGCCCGTATATCTATAATGAAAGTGTCTATTATTCCAATCAGGAGTATGAGGCACTGATTTATGCTCCTTTTGATGAGGCTGAATCAATTACTTTCTATTTCAGTAAATTATATTACTCTTACGGCGAACTTCAATTCGCGATAATAAAGACCGGCAAGCCCTCGGTAGAAGTGGCTGGCTGGCTATATGCGAATTTCGAATTTAAATCCGACCGATGGACAGGTATGACTACCTACAGTTGCAATAAATATTGGAATTATGCTCCGTTGAATTCAAGCAATCCGGATTGGTCGGAGATAAAGGTACAGAGAGGCGGATATTAATCGAAAATGATACGGTGCTTTACGGAGTTAAACATTACTTCAGCACTACGCCCCGGAATATAAATTTAGTTTTACATTACGAAGCCGCGGATAGCCCGACCGTTGTCGGCTATCCGCGGCTTCTATACAATTCGGTATCAACCTGCTCAGGAAGGGGTGCCTTCCGAGAGTCAATTTAAAGTTGCCATAAGCGTGGTTATACATAACCTTTAAATTTGCAATAATGAACTTTATTTGATACCTTAACTTAAAAATTTAATACTTTTACCTAATTAAGTTTGGAAAATTAGCCTTACCCCATCCCTTACTTGATTTTTAATATAAACTAATTTTAAAAACTTACTTATAATTAAAAGTATGAATAAAGTATTTGCCGGATAGTATATATTTTTTCGTTAAATTCCAAGATTAGGCAGATGGAGAAGTTAAATGATGTGTCGGGGTTCGGATTTGATTTTGAGGATGAGTGGGAAGAGGAGTCGGATGGCAATGGAGAGGAGATAGTGTGTGGTAGGGGAGCCGGTGGAATTGTGTATCAGATGCGGCTGCGCGGACTGCGCGTGGCGGTGAAGCGACTGCGCCCGGAACTGACCGGGAATCCGCTATATGTAAATTCCTACCGCAAGGAATGGATGATCGGCAGGCAACTTAAGCATGAGGGATTACCTATGTATCGCGATGCCTGTCTGAGAGGAGAGGATATATATATAGTGATGGAGTATGTGGATGGCGCCACTCTTGAGGATTTCGTGCATACTGACGAGGGGAGCCGGTATTTCCGCCGGAAGAGTAATGTGAGGGAATTTTTCAGTAAGTTGATCGAGATATTGGGGTATCTTCACCGTAACGGAGTAATTCATTGTGATATTAAGGCATCGAATGTGATGCTCCGGCATAGCGACCGCTCGGTGATATTGATTGATCTGGATAAGGCATATAGCGATGCTCTGGATATGACACATGGCGGCACGGAGGGCATAAGCAATCCGTTGCCTGCCGGGGAGATCCCGACGATACATAAGGATTACGAGGGAGTAGGCAGGCTGATTGATTACTTATCTGAGAATGTAGAAGGATTTCCGCGTGCTGAGTTCAGGCGATTGCGCCGGGAGTGTGTGAGGAGGGATGCCACCCGGGATAATATCGTCAAGGCCCTGAATCCTGCAAGAATTCCGATGCGGATCTTACTGCCGGCACTGATAATAATGTTGGCGACGGGAATGACTATATATCTCCACAAAATGAATGATAGCGAGAGCCCTGAAGTAGTGCAGTATGATGGAGGTAGAGGTGATAGCATGAGTATCAAGCCTCTCGGCGTGGCGCAAGCGGATGAATCCCGCCTTATGTCCGGTGCAGGTCGCGATGGAAATGCAGGGTATGGAGCAGATGGAAATAGGGATGAAGGGAATGTCACTGATAAGGTATCGGCTGCTAAGATGGATAGTGATAAATCCGGTAGTGCGCCCGGACAATATGGAATATCGGTAAATAGCCAGATAAAGAGCATAGGTCCGGAATATGATATTTTGGTAGCGATGATTGATCAAATGATCAAACGCTCATGGAGTAAATTGAAGAGTGGGACTATGTCGGATGAGGAATTATATGAAATGACACGCTATCTGAGTTTGAAGTATGTCGAGCATTCCAATTCAATTGTGGAAGCCTATAAGAGAGCGAATCCTGACATCGCGGATATAGATATCAGGATAGAGGTGGCACGCCGGAATGAGAAGTCGGGGCTGACGAACAGATATACCGGATTGACCGATGCCCTAAGCGACACTATAATGCGCCGGCATAAGAAATACTTTGATAATATAGACGCGCCTTAAAATCATATAAACTGTCAGTGTAGACTCATTTATTCAGCGTGAAGATGCTGCCCAAGGATTAAATCAGATAATCACTTCAAGCGAGGTGAGCCCCCCATCTTTTGCAGCGCGGTATCCACCGAGATTTTTATTGGCACGTATCACATCCTTTACTATCATTTCCTGGCCTAAAATGAGATGTGAGAGTTTAAGACGGTCGCCTTTGAGGAGTTTACTGTTTTTTGATTCATTGATCACAAACTCCTGATTGCCGAGATAGGTCATCACCAGCAGTCGGCCGGGTTCGTAACGCACCTGAATCTGCGAGCCGGTCTCAAGAGTGTCGCACTCTATTAAACTCATTGAGGTGAACTCGGATGCGGAGTTCATCCGGTCCAGGTCGCGGATCAGAGATTTATAATTGTCATATCCGAGCCATTGAGAGAGTAGATCCATAGTTGAAGTGTGAGGTACGCGATGACGTTCAGGAGAGTTTTCACCCACCAGTCCGAGGAGACGTTTCACTGTGGTCTGACCAATACCTATCTCTCCTGCCAGCGACGCACAATCGCCCGACTGGATATTCTTTTTGCCAAATTTCTTTTCAATTAACTTTATTATCGTTTCCGACAGCATAAAACTGCAACTTTATATTATCAATTATGTATTATATGCAAAGTTACAAAGTATGTTTTTAAACTAAAAGAAATGGACAAAATGAACTGAATAAATCCGCACAGCGCATCGAAAATCACTTCTGTCAGAGATTATAATAGGAATTATCACGGGATTATAATATGGGCTATACTCGGATTCGCCTCCGTGAAGATAATAGAGCCTTGTGGAGACTTCGGGCTTGCGCCATCAGCGCGGAAGGCAAGCCTCGGAGCCTGCCTTGGGGTGGAAGGAGATAATAGAGCCTTGTGGAGACTTCGGGCTTGCGCCATCAGCGCGGAAGGCAAG
>CAMWSV010000083.1 GCA_947177015.1 uncultured Porphyromonadaceae bacterium | reverse complement strand
TATGATAATCAATAATTTTGCAGGCGTAAGATCGCAGCGCCCCGTATTGCTCCGCTCTACACCACGATACAGACCTGCACTTCGACCTTGAATCGAAAAACTCAATTTTAACAACATATTATGATCCGACAAACTTTACTCTTTGCAGCAGTAGCCTCAGCAGCATTCACACTGCAGGCTCAGGACATCACCATCCGCGGCACAGTGCTTTCGAAGGTCGATGACGAGCCCCTGATCGGCGCCACCGTCATCAATGCGGATAAAGCCGGCCACGGAGTTGCTACAGACCTCGACGGTAATTTCACCATCACCGTCCCGGCAGGTTCCAGACTTACCTTCTCTTACGTGGGTTACGAATCACAGACACTCAAGGCCTCTCCCGACATGACTGTCTATCTCACCGAGAATAACGCCCTGCTCGACGAACTCGTGGTGGTGGGTTATCAGACCGTAAGAAAAGCCGACCTCACCGGAGCCGTTTCCGTAATGGATATGAAGGAGCCCCTGAGTGAGAACTCCGGCAACATCATGAACTCCATGGCAGGTAAATTACCGGGCGTGAATGTTGTGCCCGACGCTGCCCCCGGCGGCACAGGTTCTATCCGCGTGCGTGGTATGTCTACCGCCAATTCCTCCAATGATCCCCTCTACATCATCGACGGCGTCCCCACCGACAACATCAACTGCATCAACCCCTCCGATATCGAGTCAATGCAGGTGCTCAAGGATGCCGCTTCCGCTTCTATCTACGGTTCGCGTGCCGCAAATGGCGTTGTGATCATCACCACCAAACACGGTAAGGGCGACCGCCTCAACGTGAACATCAACTACGCAGTGTCCGCCCAGACCATCGCCAAGCGCTACAACGTGATGAACGCCGAGCAGTGGGGACAGGCTTACTGGCAGGCTTCCAAGAACTCCGGTATGGTCCCCTCGCATATCCTCTATGGCGACGGCGCGGTGCCGGTGCTTCAGAAATATGCCGACGGCAACGTCAACTTCCCCCTCACCAATACCGACTGGCAGGATGAAGTGTACCACACGGCGTGGACCAACAATCTCACCGCTACCGTCTCCAACAACACCGAGAAGGGTTCGGTGCTCTTCTCTGCCAACTACATCAATCAGAACGGTAACATCATCGACACATTCTACGAGCGCTTCTCAGGCCGTGTGAACTCACGCTTCGACATCAACAAGTATGTGAGTGTAGGCGAGAATCTCCTCGTGGCGCGCTGGAGCAATCGCGGTATGGATGTGGCAGGCGACCGCGGTATCCCCTTCACCGCCCTCTCCCAGATGCCCGCTCTCCCCGTGAGAGGAGTCAATGGCGACTGGATGGATCCCATGGTGCTCATCAAGAGTGACCTTGCCAACCCCGTGCAACTCATCTCAAACGCCGCCGACAACTCATCTACTTCATGGCGTATCCTCGGCAACGCATTCCTCGAAGTGCGTCCCGTCGACGGCCTTCTGCTCAAGACCAACATCGGTATCGAGCACTCCCAGTATATGAACCATAACCTCGGACGCCGCGTTCACGCCAACGACGAGAACTCCGCTGAGGATGTTTACGGACAGGGCGACACCTGGACTTGGACCAACACCGCCAACTATAACAAGACATTCGGCGGCAAGCACAATATCAACGTACTCTTCGGCACTGAAGCCATCGGCTACACCTTCAAGGATATGGGCGCTTCCCGCACAGGCTTCGCCTTCGAAGACACCGACTATATGCAGGTTGGCGCCGGCACCGGCACACGCAACGGCTGGGGCGGCAAGAGCCAGTGGGCGGTATTCTCTGTATTCGGCAAGGCTGACTACAACTTCAACGACCGCTACCTCGCTTCGTTCACTATCCGCCACGACGAAAACTCACGCTTCGCCAAGGGACACCGCGGCGGTACTTTCCCCGCTTTCTCTGTGGCATGGCGTCCCACCAACGAAGACTTCTTCCCCAAGAACGATGTGCTCAACGACCTTAAGATCCGCTACTCATGGGGTCAGAACGGTAACGCCAACATCCCGGCTCTCTATCCCGCCTACTCCACTTATATCTTCAACACCGGCAACGGCGCTTACGATATCGCCGGCACCAACTCATCCACTACCTCCGGTATCACCCTCTCCGCCTCGGGCAATCCCGATCTGAAATGGGAAACTACCACTCAGAACAACATCGGTATCGACTTCATCTTCTTCAACGGCGCTCTCGCCCTCTCCGCTGACTACTACGTGAAGAAGACAACCGATATGCTCACCATCCCGCCCGCACTCGACGTGGCAGGTGAGAACGCCGCTATCTGGCTCAATACCGGCTCCATGCGCAACAACGGTTGGGAAGTGACTCTCGCCTACAATTCTCCCAACTACGGCGACTTCTCATGGAACGGCTCGATCAACCTCTCGCAGTATAAGAACAAACTCCTCGAACTCAACAACCGCCAGGAATTCATCGGCGGCGACTCGCGCCTCGTGCCCGGTCAGCCCATGGGTATCTACTACGGATATGTATGCGACGGCATCTTCCAGAATATGGAGCAGGTGGCAAACCATGCCACTCAGCCGGGTGCCGCTCCCGGACGCCTCATGTATCGCGACCTTAACGGCGATGGCGTAATCAGCGATGCCGACCGCTGCTATATCGGCAACCCCAACCCCGACTTGTCGATGGGTATCAACCTCGGTTTCAAGTATAAGGACTTCACTCTCGATATGTTCTTCGCCGGCGACTTCGGACAGGACATCATCAACTCTATGAAGGGTCAACTCTACAGTTTCGGCCGCGCCAATACCAACACCAACCACGCCGCCGACATCCTCAACGCCTGGACTCCCGAGAACACCAACACCGATATCCCGGCTCTCTCGCTCACCGATGCCAACAACGAGTCCCGCTTCTCCACCTATTACGTGGAAAACGGTTCCTACATGAAGATGAAATACCTCAAACTCGGCTACACTCTCCCGCAGCACATCAGCCGCAAGTTTGCCTGCGAAAACTTCAATGTCTTCGCACAGGTAGAGAATGTGTTCACCATGACCAAGTATAAGGGTCTCGATCCCGAACTTCTCCCCGGCGGCTACGGCGCTCTCATCGATAACGGTGCTTATCCCCGTCCGCGCACATTCACTTTCGGCGTCAACCTTCAGTTCTAATCGGCGTTTAAAACTCAATTCCAATTATCAAGATGAAAACTATCTATAATATCATAAAGACATCGGTGTTGACAATGGCGGTGGCTGCCGGCGGTTTCTGCCTCACTTCCTGCGAGGATATGCTCGACACCAAGCCTCAGGGTGTGTTCACCAACGAACAGATCGGCGATGACGAGGCTTCCGACCTCATGACTTCGGCTTACGCCACTCTGCTCTGCCACTATTTCGGCAATAACGAATCTTTCGCCGGCCCGATCAATAACTGGGTTTTCGATATCCGTTCGGACGATGCCCAGAAGGGTGGCGGCGAAATCGGCTACGAAGTTTACATGCACGAGTTCTCTCTGGGCAACGTGCAGAGCGACAACCCCATCCTCGACTTCAAATGGCGCAACAACTATTTCTCGATCTCACGCTGCAACACCGCCATCAAGGCTATCCTCGGCTCACAGAATCTCTCCGAGGAGACCCGCAAGGCATACGTGGCTGAAATGAAGACCCTCCGCGCCTACTATTACTTCGATATGTATCGAATCTTCAAGAAGTTCCCCTACTTCGACGAGACCGTAGCCGACCCCTCCACAGTGAGCGCCAGCGAATACACCCGCGAGCAGATCATGACTTTCATCAAGACTGACCTCGCTGAGGCTTACGAAAACAACGTGGCTGCACAGAGCGACCCCGGACGCTTCAACAAGTATGTGGCAGCCGCTATCCTCGCCCGAGTGGCTCTCTTCGACCATGACTACGCCACTGCCGAAAAGTATGCCGACGCAGTGATCAAGTCCGGACAGTATAACCTCTATCCCAACTTCCTCGATATCTCCAAGCCGGAGATGAACAACTCATACGAGTCTGTGATGGCCGTGCAGTTCTCTTCAGCCAATTCCCCGGATCAGTATAACTTCAACAACTGCCTGAACTGCACCGTGTCTGAAGGTGACGTTTACGGCAACGGCGACGACTTCTATCTCGGTTCGCAAGACCTCGTCAATGCTTTCCGTACGGATGCTTCCGGTCTCCCCTATCTGGATGCCGCCAATGCTCCCGCCACAAATCTCGACCACGCTGACTATGCCGGCAACGTCGATCCGCGCGTCGACTTCACATTCGGTCGTATCGGTATGCCCTGGAGAGGTCTCCAGTATAATGAAAACTGGTGTCGCAACCTCCAGAACTACAGCCAGTTCTCCGGCAAGAAGCCCTATCCCTCACCCTCAAGCCCCTACGTGCAGGTGGGTATTGTGCCCTGGGGCGCAAGTTCGCTCAACTACATCATCATCCGCTATGCCGATGTATTGCTGATGAAGGCTGAGGCTCTCATCGAGCAGAACAAGGATCTCAACGAAGCCCGCGACCTCATCAATCAGGTGCGCGCCAAGGCCGCCCGCTCGGTAGATCCCTCTTACGCTCCCGTAGACTGCAATCCGATGGTGGCAAACTACCTCGTGCGCGAATACAGCGCTCAGGGCTGGAATCAGGATTACGCCCGCAAGGCAGTGCGCATGGAGCGTCGTCTCGAACTCGCCATGGAGGGCCACAGATGGTTTGACCTCGTGAGATGGGGTGAGGCTGTCAGCACAGTCAACGCTTACTACGCCAAGGAACAGGCCCTCTACCCCTACCTCTCCAACGGTCACCTCAGCGAAAGCGATATCTATTGCCCCGTGCCCCTCGAACAGGCCGATAACGCAGGCGATCTCTACAAGTAATACTAATTTCAAAATCTGACATTCAAAAATGAAATTCTCAAAAATCTTATATGCCGCTGCAGGCCTGATGCTCATGACTGCCTCCGCCTGCTCGGAGTATACTCCCGACGGCTACACGGAATCGCCCGATCTCCCCACCGTCACCTCAATCGCTTATCAGGTAGCCGGTGAGGCCCACCACGACATCAACGTCACCTGGACCCTCCCCGCCGATAACGATGTCACCGGATGCGTGCTCTATCGCGACGCTCAGGAAATCCAGACTTTCGACCTCACCCCCGATCGTAACTATTCCTACACCGCTCTCGGCACTCCGCTCGGCGAGGAAGTGGTATACACCGTGAAGGTGACCTACGAAAACGGTTATATCTCTACCGGCAAGTCAGTGGTGGTGACTCTCCCCACCGAGGAATTCGCTCCCGTCAGCAACCTCAAGAAGGAGGAAAACGGCCGCAACGTGACTCTCTCATGGACTCTCCCCACGCAGCAGTACCTCTCCGGAATCCGAATCATCACCAACGGCGAGACTGAAAAGGCTGTGCTCCTCCCCGCCGATGCCACTTCCTACGCGTTCAAGGCTCAGCCCATGGAAGTTGAACTCGAATATGCCGTTGAGGCTGTATATGACACTTACTATTATTCTCCGGCTCAGAGCGTGAGCACCACACTCCCTTACGTGGCTCCCAAGATGCTCTTCCTCCTCCCCTCCGATGCCGCTACTTACAACGACCTCGCTGACGATGATGAGAAGGCTGCCGCCACATGGTTTGCCAAACTCCCCGACACGAAGTTTATCCACCCCTCCGAAATCGCCGACTACGATGCCGCCGAGTATTCCGTAATCTGGATCGATATCGACCGTGTGGGTCTCGAAATGGGCTGGCAGAACCTCCCCGGCGACATCGCCGCTCCCGCCACTATCGCCGCGCTCAAGGATTATTCCGCTCAGGGTGGCAACATCTACCTCTCCGATATGGCTGTGCAACTCACCGTGCCCCTCGGTTTCGTACCCGAAGGCTGGGCTCCCACCTGCTACTCTAACGGCACAGGTGGCGATAACTCCGACACATGGGCTATCAACCCCAACCTCGGATGGGACTTCCGCAATGGTGCCGACCAGGGCTATTACGAACGCATCGACCATGCAATCTTCCAGGGACTCACAATCGACACTTCTCTCTATGAGTACCCCTCGATCCCCTTGATCGGTCCCGGCTTCAAGGAAGACCACAACTGCATCTGGGATTGCAACCTCTATGGCCGCGGTTCCTACGCCGACGTGATCCGCAACTTCGAGGTGACTACCAACTCGCTCGTACTCGCCACCTGGGGCCACGTCCGCGACCACTGCGTAGCAGGTATCGTTGACTTCCTCAGCGGTCCCGACCACGGCCGATGCGTAGCCAACGGCTTCTCCGCCTACGAATGGAATCAGAACGACGCCACAAACATCTATCAGAGCAACGTTGAGAAACTCACCGAGAATATTCTCAACTATCTGAAATAAAAAAGGTTAAAAACCTTGAAGGTAAAAAATATTTTATAGGTTAGCACGTTAATATCCGTAGAAGTAATTCTCTCGTAATGAGATACTTCTGCGGATATTTTCCTAACCTGACATTTTAACACGAAAAATATGATTTCAACTTTCCTTAATAAGAGAATCCTCAGCGGCGCAATAGCGGGTGTGCTCTACCTCCCGATGCTTGCCGGAGTGCAGGTCCATATCCCCATGGAGATCGACGGCGGCATGATCAGCGATGTGATATCCGGCGCCGCGGGTGAGGTGAAAGGTGTCTTCGCACCCGAAACAGTGCCCGGCGCTGTGGGGAATGCAGTGCTATTCGACGGCTATTCCACGCGTGCCGACGTAACTCTTAACAATATTTTCCCCCAATCCGCCCAAGACATGACCTTCTCGCTCCGTATGGCTGTGCCCTGCTATCCTATCGTGGAGATTGATAAGCATACGGGTGAGAAAGCCACCGTGGTGTCATGCACGGATGCCGATGCCAAGAAAGGGTTCGGTCTATATCTCGGTATGGATGGCAAATTGGAGTTCATACTCTTCGCCGGCGGCTGGCAGATCAGCGTGGAGAGCGACCGCCCCATAGCGCCTTACGAATGGAATAATGTGGCTGCCGTGCTCAATCATGCCGACCACACTCTTGCCCTCTACATCAATGGCGAGAAGGTGGGCAGCCAACGCTGCAACGGCGGCGCGGAGCCTTTCAGCGGCACCCTCCGCTTCGGCTACGGACTCACCGACCGCCTCAGCGGCCCCTTCAACCTGATGGCGTTCAACGGCATCATCGACGAGGTGGTGATCAGCGACGAAGCCATGACCGCCACCCAACTCAAGGCACTCACCGCCGAGAATCCCTGCGACCTCTCCATACCTTCTGCGCGCTTCGCCGAGCAGGCTCTGCGTCCGCGTTTCCACGGTATGCCCGGCGCAGCCTGGACCAACGAGAGCCACGGCCTCATCAAGGGTGCCGACGGCAGGTATCACGTCTTCTTCCAGAAGAATGCCAATGGCCCCTATATGGCGCGTCTGCACTGGGGACACATCTCAAGCGATAATCTCTTCGACTGGCGCGAGGAGCCGATAGCATTCGCTCCCGGCGAAAGTTACGATTTCAAAGGTTGCTGGAGCGGGTGCGTATTCACCGACCGCGAACTCACCGGCGGCAAACCCGCCGCGCTCTACACTGCCGTAGACTATGCCAAGGCCTCGATAGCGCTCGCCACTGCACAGGACGACGCTCTCCTTTCATGGCAAAAATATGCCGCCAACCCGGTTATCAACGGCAAGCCCTCCGGACTTTCGGATGATTTCCGCGACTGCTTCTTCTTCCGCAACGGCGATAAGGCATACGTGATCGTAGGCACTTCAAAAGACAACAAGGGCGCTGCCACGCTACATCGCTACGAGAACGGCAGATTCACCAACGACGGCTCTATCTTCTTCTCAGCGCCAAACGCTCCCCTCGCCGGCAGATTCTGGGAGATGCCCAACGTGACACGCTTCGGCGATAAATGGCTCTTCACAGCCACTCCCCTCGATATGACCGGCGGCGTGCGCACCATCTACTGGACCGGCTCCATCAACCCCGACGGCACTTTCACCCCCGATGCCAAATCGGCATGGCCACGCCAACTCGAACTCATCAGCAAGGATGGCTACGGCTTGCTCTCCCCCTCTATCTATCAGGAGGGCGACAAGACGCTCATGCTCGGTATCGTGCCCGATAAACTCCCCGGCATCATCAACCACGAACTCGGTTGGGCGCATTGCTACTCCCTGCCCCGCGAAATCAGTGTGGATGCCGACGGCAATCTCCTGCAACGTCCCTACGAGGGACTGAAGGCAATGCGTGGCAAAACCTGTGCCGACAAGCAGAACCTCACCCTCTCGGGCACTGAAAGCCTTATCGCTGCATCCGACATGAAATCTACCGCCGGATTGCACGCCGAACTCCTCCTCACAGCCGTAGCCGACTCCTCCGAGATAGGTTTCCATATCTTCAAGGGTTCTACCGGCGAGGCCACCGTAAGCATCGATGCCGCCGCATCGCGACTTAACGTAGACCTTACCAATCTGCAGCGTCATCATAACGACGACCGCTCATTCGGCGGAGTCTACTCCTGCACCCTCCCGCAGATGATTCAGAAGGGTGATGAGGTGACGCTCAACGTATTTATCGACGGTTCGATACTCGATATATTCGTCAACAACCGTTGGGCTACCTCCATCCGGGTATTCCCCACTGCGCCTGACGCACTCGGAGTAGAGGCATTCGCCACGTCGCCTGCCACGGTAAAATCCCTGCAGGCGTGGACGCTCCGTTCGGCAGACATCTCCGGCATCGACAGCATCGTAGCCGACTCGGCTCACGTGGCAACGGATCCGCGCACCATCTACACCACAGCCGGCATCCCCGTAGCCACTCTCCCCGCCGACTTCGCTGACGCTGCTGACCGCGACGCCTCCATCCGCGCCGCCCTCGCCCCCCTC
>CAMWSV010000082.1 GCA_947177015.1 uncultured Porphyromonadaceae bacterium | reverse complement strand
TTCATAGATTCATTTTTAAATGATGGTAAATCCAGAATATAATCAACAATCTAAAAGTCGTATTATAGTATACGATATAATAAAATTGGTTGCTATATACTTAGTGATATGGGGGCATGTGATTTTACATTTACAAGGATATAAATTTCCAGTCTGGCAAAATCCATTATATCGCTGGATATGTTCATTTCATATGCCTTTGTTTATGATGGTTTCCGGTTTCTTTAGTGCTAATATAAGATTATCATTTTCTGATTATATAAAGAAGAAATTCAGACAATTGATATTACCGTCACTTACATTCGGATTATTATTTGTACTGTCTTGGCATTATATATGTGATGGTTCCTTTTTTAAACCTTATCTTTTATGTTACTGGTTTTTAAAGAGTGCATTTATTTGTTCTATACTTTATTATATCGCATATAAGTTTAAAAATAGGTGCATTGGATTTATCCTGACTATAGTAGGAAGTGTATTTATTTTCCCATTCCAGGTAATGTATATGTATATTCCATTTATAGTAGGAGCGGGATTAAATAAGTATAAAGATATTTTGCAAGATAAAGCAGTGTGTCTGACGTTATGCTCCGGATTGATTTGGATGGTATTATTTATAAATTGGCCTTCTGAAATGGCGCAATTTATGGATATACGCTTTTATAAATTCATAACAAATACCCCCCCCCTTACTGAGTTGAATTATAGTTTATTATGCTATTTCTACAGGATAATAATGGGTGTATCCGGAAGTATATTTATTATTTCTTTGTTTATTATGTTGGGAAAATTTATGCCTAAGGGTAAGTTCGGTATGGTATTGGGAAAATTTGGAAGTTATACACTGGGTATTTATTTAATTCAGGCTATTTTATTGGAACATATTATGATGAAAACAATAGATCTTTCCCGGATTGAATGGTATACATTTAATTACATTTTATCACCGGTTTTGTCTGTATTGATATTGATGATATGTGTTTATCTGACAGAATTTATGAATAGATACAGGTGGACTAAATTCTTTTTGGGTAAGTAATGTATAGTAGCAATAATTATAGTAAGCAAAATTGATTGTATTTTTGGGTAGAAACATAATACAAAAAAATATATTTTGCATTGAGTTAGTGAAATGAGTATATACTATATAATATGGGCTTTTATTGCTATCGGCAGTATCGCTGACGTTTCGTTTGAGAAGTGGCAAGATAAGAGAGCCTTGAATTTATTCTTGTGTATAGTAGCATCCTTATTCTGCGGACTCAGATTTGAGTGTGATAATGATTTTCTTCCGTATGTAGGGCATTGGAATAATTTACCTTATTTTTCGGATGGAGATTTTTCTAATGTGTTCAGTAAATTCTCAAGTATCAAGTTAGAATTCGGATATAAGTTAGTGGCTGTGATTCTGAAAAATATCGGATTTGCGCCGCAGGCAATGTTTGTATTCTGTTCGGTGGTGACGTTTTATTTATTTTATAAGGTTACACCCTATTTTACAAGATACCCGAATCTTGCACTCTTCCTTTTCTTTTCGCAATTCATCGTGCTTCCGTTTATGCAGATCAGATTTGGGGTATGCGCAATGCTGATATGGTATAGTTTCTATAAATGGGATAAGCATCAGAAATGGAAGGCTGTTTTATTTTTCATATTTGCCATCTCTTTCCATAATCTGGCATTTGTGGTATTATTACTGTTACCGTTGCTGAAACTGAAGATGAAATATCTGATAGGAGTTTTAGTGGTGGTGTTATTTATGCCGTTGCATCTGGTGTCGGACTTTGCATTAGCGGCGGTGATATTGATGGGATGGAATTATGGCGATTATTTTGAAGATTCCGCTACGTTGTCATTCGTGAGTTATTTTTTGAATTTTGTATTGGTACTTCCATTGATTATCATAGCGTTTTATAAGAAAAATTACTTTAATGGGATTGAGAAAAATTTGATAAAGTATTACATATTATTTCTGATAGGATTCACTCTCTCGATGAATTTGTCAATTATAGCGCGAATCGCTATAGTATTTTCAATTTCGATATGTTTTTTGCTTCCGGAATATCTGAGAATGGTGAAGGAAAAGAGTGTATATAAAGCGTTAATATTGGTGGGTATCATACTTTATGGATTGATGAAATATATGCCCTGGCTGCAATATTATAAGCCATATAATTTTAATTTGGAGTTAATATGAGAGTAGTGTTATTTTGTGAGGCTCTTACCAATAGGGCAGGGATAGAGAGAATGACTGTGGAATTGGCGAATCTTTTGTCGGATACATGCGAGACGTATATAGTGACGATTGATAAATTCGAGATGTCGAAGTCGCCTTATCCGATATTGCCGAAGGTAAATGTCATCTCCATGAACTCGCATTTCGGAAAGTCTATTAAAAAATTCGATATACTTAATATTTCAAATATTATAGAATTCAGGAAATTATGTAAAGAAATCAGACCCGAAGTAGTGATTACTGTAGCCACTCCATTGGCACGAATCACTGCTCCGGCATTGATTGGATTAAATATCAAGAATATAGGTTGGGAGCATTTTAATGTATTTGCGGGCTCCAAAATCGGTGCTGTATATAAATTGATATCCACGTGGTTTGTGGATAAAACAGTGGTGCTGACAGAAAGGGATGCTAAAGATTTTAAGAGATTTAAATCTCCGGGAGTAGTTGCGATTCCGAATTTTACCACTATCGGCTCTGATAGTGAGCCAAAGTTTGGGAATAAGATACTGTTGGCCGTAGGGAGACATTCGTATCAGAAGGGATTTGATATGCTTCTTAGGGCGTGGGGGAAAGCGCGACCTTCGGGTTGGACGCTGAAAATAGTAGGTAGCGGAGAACTAAAGGATGAAAATATGGGCTTGGCGAAGGAATTGGGAGTTATGGACTCTGTAATATTCATGGAATCCACTCCGGATATAAAGAGTGAGTTTGAGAATGCTTCGTGCTTTGTGCTTTCATCGAGGTTTGAGGGCCTCGTCTTAGTCCTTATTGAAGCAAAGATGATGGGATTGCCAAGTATCTGTTTTGACTGTCCTAATTCGCCGGGAGAAGTAATAAGAGACGGAGAGGACGGATGGTTGGTAACTCCGGAATCTGTGGGTGATTTAGCGGCGGAGATGCTGAAGAGATTAAATGACGATACTTCCGAATTGAGGAGAGCGGGAGCGGCGGCAAAGCAAGATGCTGAAGAACGCTACAGTAAGGATGCCGTGAAATCGTGTTGGTTAAATTTATTGGATACTATAACGAAATGAGAATATGAAAATCCTTCATGTTACGCCCGATATATATGAGGGTGGCGTGGCAACCTTGATAGATGAGATGTGCAAATATCAGGTTGCAGAGGGGAATGATGTCACGGTGCTGTGTGCTGTTAACTCAGATAATCAGTTATCACGTAAGGAATATTTTGAAAATGGAGGCATTAAAGTGATTTATTCTCCGTATGAAAATTTATACGATCCGAGACTAATTCTGTATTTTAAAAAGATTTTTGCCGGATTCGATATTGTTCACGTCCATCTTTTCCCGAATCAATTGTATGCCCGAATTGCAGTGATGCTGATGCCTGCTTCAAAAAGGCCTGTAGTTATTACTACAGAACACAGCACATACAATAACCGACGTAAATATTCACTTCTGAAGATTTTGGATAAGTGGATGTATAAGGGGTATGACAAGATAGTATGTATAAGCAAGCAAACTGAGAGAAATCTGCGAGAATGGTTAGATCAGATAAATCTCGGCAATAGGATAGTTACAATATGTAATGGTGTGAACTTGAGTAAGTTTATCCCGATTAATAGTGAAGAAGAACGCCCTAAGAATGTTGTTATGGTTGCCAGACTTGAGCATCCTAAAGATCCGCTGACAGTGGTGAGGGCTATCAGTAAATGCCCATCGGACGTGAATCTCTATTTCGTAGGGAGCGGGTATATGGATTCAAGCGTAAAGGAACTCTCGAAGGAGTTGAATATAGAAGATCGGGTTCACCTGCTGGGAAATCGCAAGGATGTGCCGGAGATATTACATAATTCAGGAATCGGGGTGTTATCGACTGAATGGGAGGGATTCGGGCTGGTATTGGTGGAATATATGGCAACGGGGCTGCCGATTCTTATGTCGGAGGTGGATGGTATTCAGGATGTGGTCGGTGACAGGGATTCATTATTTGTAAATGGTGATGATGACGAACTTGCAGGCAAGATAACCAGACTGATTGAAGATAAGGATTTCTATACTGCAAAGAGCAGATTTTTTAAAGACAGGAGTTCTGAGTTCTCGATTGAGAGAATGAATAAAACGTATATCGACCTATATCGTAATCTTTTATCGTAATCTGATTGTTAAGAAAAGTATTAGGAATCAATTGCAAAATTTTATAACCCGAAGAATCAAATCTTTATAGCCAATTTATAATCATGGGTAATAATCTCCCGCTTGTATCTGTTATAACCCCTTGTTATAATGCTTCTGAATATATTTCTGACGCTATTAAATCAGTGGTTAATCAGTCATTTTCCGATTGGGAAATGATAATAGTAGATGATGGGTCGAATGACAATTCTGCTGAAATTATCAAATCGTTTGTATCTGCAGACAACCGCATAAAATATATCCGGCTGGATATCCCCTCAGGGTCGCCATCTCTTCCGCGAAATGTAGGTATAGATAATTCAAAAGGTAAATATATCGCCTTCTTGGATGCTGATGATATGTGGTTGCCGGAGAAATTATCCCAACAGATTAAGGCTATGGAAGAAGAGGGTTGGGATCTTTGCTATTCATATTATGAAAAAATAGATGATGACGGGAAACGTGACAACCGAATAATTAAGACTAAAAGAGTGTCGACATATAGGAGTCTGCTTAAATCTAATTCAATACCTTGCCTGACATCAATAGTGGCTAAAGCCGCCATCGGAGATACCAGATTTAAGCAAATATCGCAGGAGGATTTCTGCTTTTGGCTTGATATTCTTAAAAAGGGTTTTGTGGCACATAATATTTGCGAAGTGACCGCATTATACCGCGAAACAAAGGCATCCAGATCAGCCAATAAATTCGATATGTTTAAAGAGTATTGGAATGTAATACGGAAACATCAACAAATTGGTATGATTCAGAGTTGTTATTATATGACGACTTATACATTCTACGGAATTTTAAAATATATAAAGTAATATTATGAAAATAGCCATGATAGGTGCCAGTGGATTTGTTGGCACACGACTTCTTGGCCTTCTTAGAGAAGACCCACAGAAATACGATTGTAAGAATATTGACTTACAGCCGAGTCATTTCTTCAATGATATTACGGTGATCGGCGATGTGCGCGAGCAGGAAGAAATGGATCGAGAGTTAAAAGGGGCAGACGTAGTTGTACTCCTTGCTGCTCAGCATCGTGATGATGTATCTCCCGTATCTCTCTATTATGATACTAACGTAGGGGGCATGGAGGTGACATTGCGAGCGATGGAGAAGAATGGAATCAAACGCATTGTATTTTTCTCCTCTGTGGCAGTTTACGGGTTGAATAAGAAGAATCCTGATGAGAATCATCCTGCAGATCCCTTCAATCATTACGGGAAGTCTAAATGGCAAGCGGAACTGGTTTTGCAGAAGTGGTATAAGACTCATCCGGATTGGAATATAGATATTATCCGACCTACAGTAATTTTCGGAGAAAGAAATCGAGGAAATGTTTACAATCTTCTCAAGCAGATATCATCGGGAAAATTTTTGATGGTTGGAAAAGGGGAGAACAAGAAATCAATGGCATACGTAGGAAATATCGTTGCTTTTGTAAAATTTATGATCGATAATGTTACAGAAGGATATAATGTGTTCAATTATATTGATAAGCCTGACAATAACATGAACCAATTGGTAGCACACGTATCTAAAGTATTGAACAAGCATATCCCTGCCACACATTTTCCTTACTGGCTTGGAATGCTGGGCGGATATTGCTTTGACCTGATGGCTAAGATCAGCGGTAAGAAACTTACGGTGTCGTCAGTGCGTGTGAAAAAATTCTGTGCAACAACAGAATTTGATGCAAAAAAAGCCCATTCTTCGGGCTTTAAAGCACCATATACGCTTGATGAGGGATTAGCCCGAACACTTGAATTTGAGTTTGTGCATCCTCGCACAGATGATATTACATTCAAATCTGAATAAAGTAAGCGTTTTTGGGGGAGGTTGCAGTCGGGTTGTAAATTTAGTATTACAATGTAGTATAAACTGCAACCCATATTCTGATTTTGAGAGGATGGATTTTGCCGGTATCGGCAATAATGGTAGAATCCTTCTCCCGGAGGTCTCAACATTCCGGGATGCTTATAATGCCGGTAAGGTGCTTGCGTTTTTGGTATGGCTTCCGGAAATATATAAAATGAACTTGCAGAGTCTCATAAAATCAGGCTTTGTTTAAATTAATACACAACTAAACTGACTTAGATGGAGAATCGTAATGTACGTATAGATAATCTATATACGTATGGAATGTTGCTTGTGGTGTTGGGGCATATCGGGTTGAATCCGGACTATTTCAACCATACATTTCTGGCTAAGTGGATCTATGCTTTCCACATGCCGTTGTTCTTTGTGATAGCCGGATATTTATTTACCCCCCCCCAGAGTACTATTAAGTTTGTAATCAAGAAGGGGCGGAGATTGATAATACCTCTGGTAGTGCTTACTGTAATTGCTTTTTTTCCGAAAGCCTTATTGTCTGATCTTGCTTTGAGACCTCAGGAGGGGGGTGTGCTTAATCTGCTGTATGCTATTATTGTGCCATCCAGGAATCCAATGATGACGATGTGGTTTCTGAATGTGCTGTTTGGAGTTTATTTAATTGCGATTCCGGTAAATTGGCTGGTGAAGTCAAATATATTTGGCTGGGCGATAGTGGCGTCGATATCTGCTTTATTATCATTCAATCTGCCACAAATAGAACTTTTCGGAATTACAAAGATCTTCTATTTCTTCCCTTATTTCTGTCTGGGTCAGATATGCAGAAGACTCGGGATTTTAGAGCGGGATTATGGGTATAATTCATGTTTAGTGACCTTGGTGGCATTAATGGTATTTACTGTTATGGTATATCTTAATGTGGAGGAATATATTCTTGCGTGCTGGGGAATCATATCGGCAATCACTCTGATTATATCGTTTGAGAGAGCACATATTCCGTTTTTCCCTTCTTTGAGGAAATATACTTATTCCATTTATCTGCTTCAATGGTTTCCGTTGGTAGCGGTAAGGATGATATGTTACGATAAATTGCATTGGAATGATTATGTATGCTATGTAATAATGTTTGTGATGGGATTATTTGTGCCAATCATTATTGCAAAAGGAGTTAGTAAGGTGGTCAGTCGTAACAATAGATTGGGGAGATTCATATTGTATTCGATAGGAATGTAGGGGATAGAATTGTTATGTCAAATTTTTTTTGTAATTTTGCATTTTAATAGGGGAAGTGGGCATATAATGTACTTCATCTTATTGAGATTTAGAATAATTTTGAATTATTAAAAATGCCGAACTGTGCCTTTGTTAAGAAGATATAGTCTATTCGGGGAAGAGACTATTAGCAGGTAGAGTTAAGATTGGAGTTGAAAGAAATGTAATTAAGATATGGAGTTCATATTTTAATTCTTGATGCTGAGATTATTTTTGAGAATTATATAAACCAAGACATCTATTTCAAAAAGTGAGGGTAGATACTGTTTCTATGATTGTGTCGTCGTCCAGACACATATACAAAGAAACAGTATCAATTGCTTGCTCCCAAGAAGGCATTTGACTTTTTATATACTGATATTGTCGGAATTGTAGCCTTCGTCGATGTCTTTTCCAGTCAGTCGACCATCTACAAGATATTCCTTATTCATGAGATTCTGTGCCCACATAATCACTTTGTCAATATTAGGAGTGGGGACGTTTACTTTTTCGGCAAATGCTTTTATAAGCAGTAATCCGAATGGTATATCTTCAGTGAAGTAACGAACGGACGTATCAACTTTATATCCTTGAGATGTTTCAATCATGTGTGCCTGAACAGTCTTGAAGGGTTCGATATTCTGCATTTTGGTTGTCAAGGATGGAATGTCATTGCATCCATAGTAATCCAATACTGAAGGAACTTCATCGACATTCATAGGCAACTGCTCCATTACGCGTCGTAACTCATTGTCACAATCAACCCAGCATTGTGAAGATTCGTCATCCCAATCGGTGTTGTACATGAATGGAATGCGATCGTAAATTTTTTCAGGAGTCCAATCTTTGAACATCGTATACATTCTGCAGGGGTGCAGGAGAGGATTACTATTACTCAAGGTGGCTTCTAACCAGTGGGAAAGTTTGTAGACAGGCGTATCATACCAATCGACAAGCATATCGACAATTTTATCCGTTTCGGTTTCATTCAGATTCAAGGTTGCAACCTTGAGATAAGGTTTGTAACCTTTGAGACGGCCTGAATGTCCATATTCAATTGGTCGTCCGGTAAATGGGACTCTTTGAAGAGCAAATGCTCGTACTGCCGGTCCGATTTCTTGTTGGGCGGCTATAAAGAAACCGCTTCCTCCAAATACACAACCGACTATAGCGTTATGAGAGAGATAAGGTGCTATTTTTGCCAAATTCTCTTTAATCGCAAATCCGGGAAGAGTGACAAGTATGATGTCACAATAAGGAATTACTTCAGCCGGATTGTCTGTGATGATATTGAGATTGGCATTGAATTCTTTTCCTTGCAGGTCAATTGTTTTGAATTGATGAGACCATAACTGAGGATGACGTGTAAGGATGTTGACTTCGTAAGAGGTATTTGAACCAATTACTCCAGCGGAAATGTGTCCTTGTGGGGGGGGGGGGGGGGGGGGGTGGGGTGGTGGGGGGGTGGGGGGGGGGGTGGGGGGTGGTGGGTGGAGGGCTGGTTGGTTGTGCG
>CAMWSV010000081.1 GCA_947177015.1 uncultured Porphyromonadaceae bacterium | reverse complement strand
AATAATCCAAATTAATTACTAATTTTTTAATCCAATAATGCATTTTTCCGAGGGTTTTCTCAGAAGATAAGAATTTTACAATTAATAAATATCTGTATTTCTATTAATTGACAGGGATAATCGATTAAAATCAGATTTTAGAATTACTATATTACTATTCTTGAGAATAAACACAGATTGTCAAGAAGGATGAATGTCATACAACCGGAATACATCTTCAAAATGTTTGCATCATAAAATTGCCGTGAGTTTGCTAAATATGAACATACTCACGGCATAAAGAGATTATCGGCATTACCGAGTGGAATATCACTATAGAAATAAAAGAGTAAAATAAAAAAGTAACCTTTACTCTATTTAAGACTCTATTTATAATTTGAATGAATCCGGTTATTATTTGAATGAATCCGGTAAGTCATTCTCATAGAGGATAGTATCTCCGGATCTGAGAATACGGGATAGCAACTGTTGAGAAGAGGAGAAGGAATCTACAATATGAAGATTCTTTTTATCAAAGCCGGTATCCAAGATCCCTTTCACCAGAGCATCTCTA
This sequence comes from uncultured Porphyromonadaceae bacterium, assembly GCA_947177015.1. Lineage (GTDB taxonomy): Bacteria > Bacteroidota > Bacteroidia > Bacteroidales > Muribaculaceae > Lepagella. Next base: position 8,522 of record CAMWSV010000081.1, on the reverse strand, counting down.
TTATAAGCATTTACAACTATGGCAATATCGGAGTGCTGACCTATGTGACGTCCTAATTCTTCATTAAGTTCTTCACGTCGGTCGCCAAGTTCTATCATACCCGGAGTGACGCAGATTCTTCTGCCACCGGTAAACTGACCCAAGACTTCAAGAGCCATCTTCGATCCTACAGGATTGGAATTAAAGGCATCATCAATAATTGTGACTCCCCCCGGTGTACGCTTGATACTCAATCGGTGTTCTACCTGTTCGATACGATTAACACCGCGGCGGATTGTTTCTTCATCCATTCCCATCTTAATAGCCGTGATTATGGCTGCGAGAAGGTTTGAAATATTAGACTCTCCAATAAGTTTAGTGCGGAAAGTCATTTCGATTCCATCCGGAGAAACAACCTTGAATGATGTTCCTTCAGTAGAATAGACCACGTCCTTAGCCACATAATCGCAATTTGAGGTATTAGTGACGGCATATCGGATCACATCCGTATTGCTGACCTCTCTGGCAGCGGCGGGTGCGAAATCATTGTTAACTATCACAAATCCATTTGCCGGGATAGCATCTGATAATTCAAATTTGGTAGAGCACACATTGTCGATACTGCCGAATGTCTCCAAATGCATAGGCCCCACAGCGGTGATAATACCGCAATCAGGACTTACGAGATCGCAAATCTCCTTGATATCTCCTTTCTGCTTTGCACCCATCTCGCAGATGAATATTTCAGTATAGGGCTTCATCATCTCTCTTACGGTGCGGATCACACCCATGGGAGTATTATAACTTCCCGGAGTCATCAAGGTCTCGAATTTTTCGGAGAGAATTGTATGAAGATAGTGCTTGGTAGAGGTTTTTCCATACGAACCGGTGATACCTATCACCTTGAGTTGGGGCATATTATCCAGAATAGATTTTGCCTCATTCCAATATTTTTGATTAATTCTTGCTTCTATAGGTTTAAGAAGCCACACTGATGCGATTACAAATGCCCATGAAAGTGTAGAAGTGAGTAGAAGAACGGCTACTGTCGATTCCGGACCATTATAAAACTCCAGACTATCATCTCTTCCTCCGAAGTTTATCAACATAAGAATGAAAGGTATGATACCCAATATTCCGGCTACGGAATAAATTCTCCAAACTCTGCGCGTAAACACAAGAGGCTTCTTATGCTTTGCCTTAAAAATATTCCAGCACTTGCCGCAGCACACAATCGCAACAATTAGCAGGCAGACTGGGGGTGTCAATAAAGTTGAGAGGAGAAGAAAAATAAGGGCAATATCCCATAATCTCCATGCGGTTATGAAATTTCCATCTTCGAGCCATCTCCAATAGCGGCTGATACGATAAGAATTTTGCTGCAGCATGTGGATATCACGCTTGAAATTAAGCAGAAGATAAACTCCACAAATTATGTATATTACAATTAGAAAGGGGGTCACGATATTTGAAAATTTTATTCGGTTAAATGAAATCTTTCTTGAAAAATTCTGTCAGCACTGCTCTGAAACCTATCGGATTATCAAGAAAACTGTAATGTCCGCAATGTTCGAACGCTACGAGTCCGGCATCCGGAATCAACTTTTCCATTGTCTTGGCATCCGAGAGTGGAGTCGCCGTGTCATCAGAACCCCAGATCAAAAGTGTCGGTGCCTTTATAGATGGCATTACACTTTTTAAATCTTCATTAATACATTTACTCATTACACCTCTCATTATCGGCGAACTTTGCTGATAATCGGACGATCCGGCTTTACCACGATATTTTTCCAATAATTTCTCACCCAAATTCTTGCCTAAAAGTGCAGGTAAGATTCGCTTGATCGTTTTATAGAAATATACTTTGGAGTAATATCCAAGCGTGCGATGGGGTTTAATACCTGCTGCATCAACAAGTACTAATTTTTTTACATCCTTATTTCTGGACGATAGAAGGATACCTATTCTTCCTCCGAAACTATGACCGATAAGACTTACATTTTTCAAGTGTAGTCTATCGATCAATTGCTCTATGCATTTAGTATAATCGTCAACACCCCAGATAAATGGAGGTTCATCACTTTGGCCATGACCCGGTAAATCTATATTTATTACACGCATGCCCGGTTCGAGAATAGTCGCTATGGAAGCGACCGTAGTGACATTGCATCCATATCCGTGCATTATTATGATAGGATTACCATTCGGATTGCCGGTATCGGTGTAATGAATACGTACTCCGTCAATATCTATGAATTTCTCCAAGAAGATTAAATTTTAAATAGTGAAATTTATTATTTTTCCGTCAACAACTTTTTATTTTAAGTTGGGAGTGTCAAGGAAGCGACGAGTAAGACCTTCGTAGGCATCAATACGCCGATCTCGAAGGAATGGCCACCACCTTCTGACATTTTCAGATCTTGACTTGTCAATATCAACTATTCGTTCTTCTGCCGCATTTTCCACGCAGAGGGTAAGAAGTTCTCCTTGAGGACCTGCCACGAAACTTGAGCCCCAGAAATCAATTCCGGATGAAGATTCAGTAGGATCTTCTTCATAGCCTACTCGATTTACAGCAATTACGGGAAGCCCATTTGCCACGGCGTGTCCCCTCATCACTGTAATCCACGCTTCGCGTTGGCGTGCTTTCTCATCATCCGGATCATCCGGATTCCATCCAATAGCAGTAGGATAAATAAGAACTTCCGCTCCGGCAAGTGTCATAAGCCTCGCAGCCTCCGGATACCATTGATCCCAACATACCAATACGCCTAATCTCCCTACAGATGTATTTATAGGAGTAAAGCCTTGATCACCGGGTGTAAAATAGAATTTTTCGTAAAATCCCGGATCGTCAGGTATATGCATTTTCCTATATGTACCCGCTATTGTACCATCTTTTTCAAATACTATTGAAGTATTATGATATAATCCCGGGGCTCTTTTTTCAAATGCACTCGTCACAATAACTACATTATTTTCTCTGGCAGCGTCCGCATAAAAATCAGTGAAGTCGCCGGGTAATTCCACGGCAAGATCGAATAAATCTACATTTTCGTGCTGGCAGAAATATAATGAGTCATGGAGTTCGGAGAGAACAATTAATTCCGCACCCTCATCAGCAAGATTCTGAATAGCCGCCAGATTACGACTTCTGTTAGAATCTATATCTTCTGAAAAGAAATGCTGTACTATTCCAACTTTCATGTTTTTTATTTTAAATAAAAAGATTCTTTATAGAAAAGGAGAAGTTTAAAAAATGGCTTCATTAAAGAAATCCTTATGCAATTGCATAGTGGCGCAATGTAGCGAGCCATGCTGTTTAATCAGGGATCTGCAATCGACACTCACTACCTTATGGCCAGGATATACGATTTTTATTGTGCGGCATGCGAGCTCGTCATTTTGCGGTTGGCCGTAAGTAGGCATGAAGATCACTTTATCCGTCACGAGATAATTCGCATAAGTGGCAGGGAGTCTCACCCCTTTCTCATCATAGATGGGGTCAGGGAGGGGTAACTCTACAAGATTGTAAGGATTGCCCTCGGAAGTGCGGAAGAGTGTTAGTTGAGCACGCATTTTTAAGAGATCTTCAAAATGTTCGTCGTCAACGTTTCTGCAACCCGTGAATACAATGGAATCCTCCGGTGCAAGACGTGCCAGAGTATCGATATGTGAATCAGTATCGTCGCCTGCCAATGCTCCGTAGTCGAGCCAAAGTATATGATCTACTCCCAGACGCTGTGCCAGAATATCCGTAAGTGCTTTTTTATCCTTACCTCCGTTACGATTGGGCGATGTCAGACAACGCGTAGTGGTAAGAAGAGTGCCATTTCCATCTGTTTCAACTGAACCACCTTCAAGAACAAAATCACGCTCATTGCGATATTGCTCAGGAAGAATCACGTATTTATCTCTGAGATGCAAATTAACAAGATTGTCCTTATCAGATGCAAATTTAAGTCCCCAGCCGTTAAACCCAAAGTCAAGTGCACGTTTAAGTCCATGTCGTTCCACTGCAAGGGGACCGTAGTCTCGCGTCCAGGTATCATTAAACTCACTTTCGATTACTCTGATCAAATCTTTATTGGGAATATCACCTATAATTTCTTGAGCATCATCTTTTGATACCGCTAATAGTAAAACGTTTATTCCCTCATCCGTAAATGTGGTCAAAATTTGATGATAGCAAGTTCTCACCTCTTTGAGGATGTAATTCCAATCAGTGTCCCTGTGCGGCAGAGCCAGCAGAATTGCTCCCTGAGGCTCCCATTCTGCTAAAAATCTTAATTTTTTCATTTAACACTCAAATATACATCAGATTAGCGTTATATTCGCGAAACATTGATGTCACTATAGTATTTTACATCTTCAAAAATAATGAATAATTTTAACATCGAAAACATTTTTTAGTTATTTTTGCATTAAAATCAATTATAAAGTGGGAAAATGAATAAAACAATACGTCAATTCGAGGAGGTTACTAAGCGATGCAGAGATATATTTGAAAAGAAAATGCATGATTATGGTACGTCGTGGCGTATTATGCGTCCTTCATCACTGACAGACCAGATCTACATCAAGGCAGCCCGTATCCGCTCGCTTGAAGAGAAGGGTGGAGTGAGTGCAGTCAACGAAGGGATAGAACCTGAATTTATTGGCATAATAAACTATTGTGCCATGGCGCTCATCCAATTGGAACTTGGTCCCGGGGATTCTCTTCCTCCTGCAGAGGCTCTCGATCTTTATGATAAAGCCATTGAGAAGTCTACCTCGCTTATGCTATCAAAGAATCATGATTATGATGAGGCGTGGAGAATGATGCGCGTTAGTTCATTTACCGATATTATCCTTCAGAAACTTCTTCGTACAAAGGAAATTGAAGCCCATCACGGCAAAACAATTGTTTCCGAAGGTATTGATGCCAATTATATGGATATGATTAATTATGCCTTCTTCGGTCTTATCAAACTGAGTGAGGATAAGTTATGAGGAATAAGATAATAACATGGTTAATGCGGGCATTGGTGGGAGTCACTTTTATAATAAGTGGGTTCGTCAAGGCCATTGATCCATGGGGCACTTTCTATAAAATTCAGGACTACATCGGAGTCTTCGGGTGGAATATTACCTCAAATATCGTAATCACCGGAGTATTTGCTTTGTGCACCTACGAATTTTGCGTCGGAATTTTTACGTTACTTGGATGTTATCGTAAAAGTGTGCCTTTCGGAGCGTTATTATTAATGCTTTTTATGCTACCTCTCACCCTGTGGATTGCGCTGACAGATCCGGTAGCCGACTGCGGCTGTTTCGGTGATGCTTTTATCATCTCCAATTGGGCTACATTCTGGAAAAATATACTTCTTACACTTGCTATTATATGGTTGATCAAATTTAATAAATCATGTATTTGCTTGATCCGACCCTATATACAATGGCTTGCGTTAATAAGTTCTGTATTATTTATTGTTGTGATTGGATTAGTGGGTTATATTTATCAACCATTGATTGATTTCCGACCATTTCCGATCGGTTCGATAATACATAATCCAACGAACTCTACGATAGAAAAGGAAGATAAGGAAAAAGAAGGAAGTGATTCGGATTTTGATTCAGATGCTGAAGAAAATGATCCGGATGAAATGATATTCATATATTCAAAAGATGGCGGAGAACATCAGTTCACACTGGATGATGAATTGCCGGATGAAGCCGATGGTTGGAAATTTGTTAGACGAGAAAATGTCGTTAATAAAGATAATACTCCTTTCTTAAGTGATAAGTCAAATGTAGATAAATCCTTAGAGGATTCAACTATCCAAGTATGGTCGGAAGATGGAGACGAAGAACTCACTGACAATGTATTCCTGCAGCAGGGGAGACAAATACTCCTTCTTATGCCGGATTTGAAGACGGTATCTATGGCTGAAACCTGGAAGATTAATTCACTATATCAGTGGGCTACCGATAATGATATAAATTTGATAGGAATTGTCTCAGGAAATATTGAACAAATAGAGAATTGGAAAGATATTTCCCTGGCTGAATATCCACTATATACTGCCGATGATACTCAGATAAAGATGCTTGCGCGTGGTAATCCTGCAATCGTATTTCTTAGAGATGGCAAAATAATGTGGAAAAGTTCATTGCGTGCGCTATTTACCGATGATTTTCAGGCGAATCCCACTTCTAATGATCCTTCTCATTTCTTCATTGATAATGAAAAACTACTTTGGAGAATCATATATACTTATCTTCTGATTATTGGAGTCATGATGTTCCTCTCCTTATTACCTATTATTGCCCGATTCCTGCCCGCCGCCTTGGAAAATAGTATTAAAAAAAGAAATGAAAAAATCAATTATGCCGAGCGACGTATGGAAGAGAGAATTGAGCATGGTAAAAATTCTATTCTTAAAGAGCATAGGAATAAAATTCAAAGTAATCAAAAGGGAATGAAATAGAGTTGTATAAAGAAATCAACTAAAGGGATTCTTAGTTTGTTTAGTGTGTAAATCCTCTTAAAATCTACCGAATATGAAGTACATCAGAACAATTTTAGTATCCCTGACTTTAGGTCTTCTGTCAGCAACTGCCTTAGCGGATACACGTCTCTGGATCACGTCTAACGGATCCGGAATTGAAATATCCGATCATGGAAGGCATTCTTCGCCTCCGCCTCCGGGTATGAACCCTATTCCTCCTCATCATCACCACAATCCTCATGATGGTCATCACTGCAAAGTATGTAAGAAATATTACAAAGATTTGCAGAAAGCCAAAAATAAATATTATAAAGAGATGCATAAAGCACAGAAGCATCATAAAAAGCATTATAAAAAGCATCATCATAAATAAAAAAACGCCCGGAAAGATTTAAAATACTTTCCGGGCGTTTTTATGGCTAAGGCTGATGATTCCCTTTTCCTGAATAGGACAATTATACATACAGAGTATAAATCGTGCAGGAAGTAGGGTTTCTACTTATTACTGATGTTATAAATGTGTCAATCATGATGGTAGGGGAGTCCGTTCAGAATCGATATGCCTCGATAGATCTGTTCTGTAAAAAACAATCTCACCATTTCATGATTAAATGTCATTTTTGAAAGTGAAAGTAAGGCATCTGATCTTTCATAGACCGACTTTGAGAATCCATACGGACCACCTACTACAAATACAAGGCGTTTCTTACCTGAACCCATTTCGCGCTCAAGTAGTGATGAAAATTCCCTTGAAGTATATTCTTTACCTCGCTCATCAAGAAGATATATCTTATCTGAATCAGTAAGTTGCTTCAGTATCATCTGGCCTTCGGCATCTTTCTGTTCCTGCTCGGATATTTTGCCAGACTTTCTAATATCAGGTAATTCAATGATTTTATAAGGAATATAACGTTGTAGTCGCTTACAGTAAACATCAATCCCCTCCTTTATATATGAGATATTGGTCTTTCCAATCGTGAGCAATACTATATCCATAGACCTCAATAATGAATTGGTATAAACTTTAAAAAATACAATTTTTTTGTTAATTTTGTAAATAATTGCGAATTTAACACATTTTTGAAATTTATGAAAACCAAAGATGAATTAATCGATCAACTTCTTGATCTTGCATTTGCGGAAGATCTCGGAGATGGTGATCACACCACTATGTCAACAATCCCGGCAGATGCTCAAGGTAGAAGCCGGTTAATTATAAAGGAGGAGGGTATTCTCTCCGGAGTGGAAATTGCCAAAAAGGTTCTCGCAAAAGTAGATCCTTCAATTAAGGTCACTACTTTTATAAATGATGGTGCTCACGTTAAGCCCGGCGATATTGTATTTACTGCTGAGGGTCCGATCAGATCGTTGCTTATTGCGGAACGCACTATGCTTAATATAATGCAGCGAATGAGTGGAGTGGCAACAATGACCGACAAATATCAGAAACGACTCGAAGGCCTCAACACAAAGGTACTTGATACTCGAAAGACGACACCCGGCGTGAGAATGCTGGAGAAAGAGGCTGTCGCCACCGGCGGTGGTAAGAATCATAGAATCGGTCTTTATGATATGATTCTCATTAAAGATAACCATATAGACTTTTCCGGAGGAATCGAGAAGGCAATCTCTCGTGCCAATGAATATTGTAAAGAGAATGGAAAAGATCTTAAGATTGAAGTTGAAGTCCGCTCACTTGATGACATCCGTCGAGTAATGGAGCATGGTGGGGTGGATAGAATCATGTTCGATAATTTCACTCCCGAACTCACCAGAGAAGCAGTGAAATTGGTAGGTGGGAAATATGAAACCGAATCATCCGGTGGTATCACTATCGAAAACCTTCGAGAATATGGTGAAGCAGGTGTAGATTATATATCTGTAGGTGCTCTTACGCATAGTGTAAAGGGACTCGATATGTCTTTTAAGGCATTCTGATTGGATATACTTTCCTTATGCTGATTTTTGATGACATCTTATGTGAATATAAATTATAAGAAGTTGAATATAAATGCATCTCCGAATTTATTCCGAGATGCATTTATATTATAG
>CAMWSV010000080.1 GCA_947177015.1 uncultured Porphyromonadaceae bacterium | reverse complement strand
CGGTCTGCTCATCCTTCTTCTCTTCGAAGACGAGTTCCACACCTGCGGGATATTTGGCGATCTTGGCCTTTTCTACGATAGATTCGGGGATAGTCACCTCTACATTCTCGGGGATGATAATTGTAGAGATCTTGCTGTTCTCACCCTCGGGGAATACTCCGTCGGGGATAGAAGTCAGACCGTTGCCGATGATCACAGTCTCAAGGTTGTTGCACCCTGCGAATGAGCCCTCGCCAAGTTCCTTCACTGAGTCGGGGAGTTTGATCGCCTTGATGGATGATCCGTTGAAGGCGTTCGCGCCGATAGTCTCTACTCCGTCGGGGATATTTACGTTGGTGAGTTTCTCGCAACCCTCGAACGCACCTTCGCCGATGGCTTTCACACCCTCGGGGATATGGATCGAAGTGATGTCGGTGCCTGCAAACGCGCTATTGCCGATAGAGGTCACGGTCTCGGGGAGAGCGATCGTAGTGATGCTCGTGCCCTCGAATGTGCTGTCGCCGATAGTGGTGAGTCTGCTCTCTTCGGGGATTGTAACCTTTGTGAGGTTTTCACAACCCTTGAAGGCGCCGTCGCCAAGTTCGGTCACGCTTGCCGGGATAGTGATCTCGCTGATGGCGGTGCCGCTGAAGGCGTTGTCGCCGATCGAGGTCACACCCTCGGGGATGGTTACTGTCTGAAGACTCGTACATCCGTTGAAAGCAGCATTGCCGATGGTTTCGAGTTGGCTTTCTGCGGGGAATGTCACTGTCTGCAGGTTAGTACATCCGTTGAAGGCGGCGTCGCCGATAGTTTCGAGTTTGCTACCCTCGGGAATTGTAATAGTTGTCAGATTTTCGCAGTTCTCGAATGCTCCCGCACTGATGGTGGTCACAGTCTCGGGGAGTGTGAACTCGGTCACACTCTTCGGAACCGATACCACAACGGTGGGCTCGGAGGCATTGCCGCTCTCTTTGTCGAAGCCGTAGATTACGCCGGTCTTCACAGGTTCGCCGGTGGATTCGTCGATCTTCTCTTCAAATACGAGTTCGATACCTGCGGGATATTTGGCGATCTTGGCCTGTTCTACGATAGATTCGGGAATAGTCACCTCTACATTATCAGGGATGATGATGGTAGAGATCTTGCTGTTCTCACCCTCGGGGAATACTCCGTCGGGGATCGAGGTCAGACCATTGCCGATAATCAGGGTCTCAAGGTTGTTGCACCCTGCGAATGCGCCCTCGCCGAGTTCCTTCACCGAGTCGGGGAGTTTGATCGCCTTGATGGATGATCCGTTGAAGGCGTTCGCGCCGATAGTCTCTACTCCGTCGGGGATATTCACGTTGGTGAGTTTCTCACAACCCTCGAACGCACCTTCGCCGATGACTGTCACACCCTCGGGGATCACGATAGATGCGATTTCAGTGCCTGCGAAGGCGTTATTGCCGATCGAGGTGATCTTGCTGTCGGCGGGGATCTCTACCTTGGTGAGTTTGTCGCAACCGCTGAAGGTATTGTCGCCGATCTCAGTCACCCCTGCCGGAATCTTGACAGATGTGATGTTGGTGTTCTCAAATGCGCTTGCGCCGATTGAGGTCACACCTGCCGGGAGTGTCACTGATGTGATGTCAGTATCCTTAAAGGCACCTGCTCCGATCTCAGTCACGCCAGCCGGGATAGTCACCGCCGTGATGGCTGTACCGTTGAAGGCGTTCTCTCCGATGCGGGTCACGGTAGAGGGGACGTTCACCTCTGTCACTTTCTCACATCCGTTCAACATTCCGTCAGGAATCTCAGTGATCCCCTCGGGGAGTTTCACTGACGTAAGTTTATCGCAACCCTCAAAAAGGGATGCACCGATAGTAGTTACTCCGTCGGGAATCACTACCGAAGTGATATTGTCGCAGTCGGCGAATGCGCCTTCGCCGATGGAAGTCACAGTATTCGGGATGTTGATGCCGGTGAGGCCGTCGCAGTCCTTAAATGCGCCCGCGCCGATCTCCTTCACGCCTTCGGGGATCACAATCTCCTTGATGGTGTGGCAACCCTCGAATGCGTTATCGCCGATCTTTTCAAGAGATTTCGGGAGAGTGATCTTCTCAAGGTTGGCGATACCGCTGAACGCGCCCGCGGTGATCTCGGTGACACCTTCGCCTACTACAATCTGAGTAAGGTTCTCACAACCGTTAAACGCGCCCTCACCGATCGAGGCAATCGACGGCGGGATAGTAACTGACTTGATGTTGTTACAGCCGCCCAATGCACCGGCACCGATAGATGTCACTCCGTCGGGGATGATCAGGTTGCCGTTCTCGTCTACGGGTGCGGTGGTGGGCACGAAGGTGAGCACACGGTCCACGATGGGCTTGCCGTTCGCACCGAGCACGGGATTACCTTCAGAATCCGTACGTTCGATATTCGAGTAGATGTAGCCGGTTGCGGGATCTACCTCAAGATTATCTCCGCGGTAAGGCACCGCCTGTGTACCCTCCGGGAAGGGGGACTTGTCGAGTTTATCGGCAGGATATGCTGACTTCTCGAGTTTGCAACCCTTGAAGGGTTCCTCACCCATGGAGTCGATTGTCGGGGGGATCACCACAGAGCGCAGTGAGGCACAATCCTGGAATGCACCCGCGCCTACGGTCTTCACATTCTCCGGAAGCACGAGGGCGGTGATGCCGGTGCCCTTGAATGAGTTGTCGCCGATGGCGGTCACACTTGAAGAAATCTCGATGGATGTGATATTCTTGCACCCCTCGAATGCGCTGTCGCCGATCGTAGTGCAGTCTTTGCCGGTGTTGATGGTCTTGATGTTGTCGCAGTGAGTGAATGAGCCGGCACCGATTGCCGTCACGCCGTCGGGCACTACAAACTTACCGTTTTTGTCAACCTCAGCGTCTGCAGGAACGAATACGAGTGTCTTCTCCTGCTTCTTGGAGCCGTCGGGGAGTGTCACGGTGGCTACATTATATATATAGCCGTCTTCCATGACTACCTCGCCACCCTTGTCGGAGTACTTCACGGCTACCGAGCCCTCCGGGAAGGGGTTCTTGCCCAGGCTTTCGGGATATGCCGATTTGCCTGAGGGAGCACAGCCGTTGAAGGCGTTCGGAGTCATGTTCTGCACGCCTGAACCGAGCAATACACTTTCAAGTGAACTGCAGCCGCTGAAGGCGTCGTCTTCAATAGTAGTCACAGAGTTGGGAACCTCCACCTTGGTCACACCGGCACATCCGTTGAATGCACCTGCCTTGATGGTGGTCACACCGTCCTTGATAATGAGTTCGCCCACGTAGGTGGGATCTACCGAAATCAGGGTCTTTCCATTGCCTGAATAGGTGATGCCCCCTACAATCTCAACGGGAGTCTTCACCACGAATTTCAAGCCTGTTGCGGCGTGCTCGGGAGTGATGGTGAAGCGGTATATACCATCTTCATCGTTTTCGAGTGCTTCGCCGTTGACAGTGATCTCAGTGTCGCCGTTCACCTTCTTAAGCGCTCCGCGACGTGCTGCCGCAAGGCGGGCGGGAAGGGTCTTGACATCTACCGTGAAGGAAATCTCAGTGCCGGGAAGTTCGTTGTGGATAGCATCGGTGTCGATAGCGCGAACGCCGTCGTGGAGCACATCCACCTTGAAGGTCTCCCCTTCGATATCGTATGTAACCTTTACGGGATTCTGTTCAGCACCATATACCTTCACCACAGTAGTCTCACTGAGCGATTCGGGAAGCATAAACTTACCCTCGGCCGATGTGAGTTTTGCATTGTCGAGATATACAGCGATGGGGCGTGCGCTCTGCACATTGAGAGGCATATCCTCGGCGCAGTATGCCACATCGGCATAACCCTTCTTCAGATATACTTCCTTCTCGATTGCCTTGTCTTCGCCTGCAACCACCATCGTGTTCCATTCGAGATCGTTGTTGTCTTCGCGGAATACACGCACCGACTTGTCGCGAGTCATCGGACCCATCTCGATGTTCATCTCAGTGCCGTTGCTGATGCCGGTGACTACGCCGGTGGTGGCATTATAATTAAGCGGAGAGCCGGTCTTGGCATCCACTACCTTTGTGATACGTTTTTCGTCGTTGGCAGAACGCAGAGTCAGAGTGTTGGTGCCTACCGGGAATTCCAACTGTGAACTTTCCGTATACATCGGATAGGTGAAGCCTGCTCCGTTTACGCGGATATGCTGCCAGTCGTCGGTATTATTCACGGTAACTCCAACTTTTCTGCGCTTGAACGCGATTGACTGCGCACCGCTCACCATGAAGTCGTACTTCAGCGAAGTACCCTTGATCTGTTCCTGACCGTCAATCTCCATATAGATCTCTTCGCCGGCATTGACGGGGGCTGCAGTGAGCGAGATGTTGGTACCGCTATAATATTCCATAGCCTTACCCTCGGTGATCTTCTTGGATTGGTCACCGTCGGGTATGGCGGTGATGTTGATACCGGGCTCTGCAATGAAGAGTATCTCTACAGGCTTCGGCTCTACGGGATAGATACGGATCAACGGAGGATTGGCAGGATTTGCAAATGCCGACTCGGGGAATACGTATCCACCCTTTTCAACATCGTAAGGCAATTTCTCACCATTCACATATACACCCGGAAGCAGACTCGGATCCGAGGGAACTTCCCCGTTGGAATCAAGATAACTTTCGGGCAACTTGAAGATAATCGGAAGATCCTCCGGAGCGAATTGAATCGACTGATTACCCACGCCGAGACTCGCACCTGTTGCAATAGTCTTACCATTACCAAGCACAAGTTCCGCACCCTCGAGTTCAGGAGAATCAACATAAATTTCTACCTCCTTATCACGCTCAATCTTCTTAAGAGTCAAACTTGCACCATCATACTTCACGTATGAATTATACGTGACTCTTCCGGAAGTCAGATCCACTGCCATCGAACCATGGTTCACTTCTCCACCCACAATGCAATAATCCTTATCAATAGGAGTAACTGTAAAATACTTATTACGAGCGGGAATTCTGAGATAATAACCCGTATAGGTATCGGTAAAGTCTTCACCATATTCACCGGTAACTGTCACATATTCAGGCATATTTACTTTAGTCTTCTGACCATTAGAATCCTGTATATAGATATCCAGTCCGGTCCAATATATGTATTTATCGACACTTACAGAGTAACTGGAACCCTTATTTGAAGGCATTTTTCCCGTATACTCCGTATAGTCAGATGATGCCTTAAATGTATTATCATTAATAAGAATCCGATCTGTACTGCCCGGATTGACTTTTATCTTGATAGACGTACCATCCAGCAAATTATGCTTGCTATAATTTGAAACCGGCACATCATTCTCGGTAATAGTAACATCCAAGTCGTCGGCAATTTTATAAGCGATAGGATACGCCAAAGTGTTCTTACCATTATATATCACTAAAGTATCATCAGCAAATTGGTCAGGGAATACCATACTTGCTAAGTTACCCTTATATTCAGTTTGACCAATATAGCAATAATATACATAGTGAGCATAATTAGCATAAGGACCATCTAATATGATGGGAAGATCCTCGGGATTATAACTGATGGTAAGCCAAGTAAACTTATTGCCATCAAGACTCACCTGCTTCTCCCATTGGGTGCCGGCACCCAATATCATCTTTACCTCAGAATTTGATATAGCAACATTTCTTTGGAATTTAAAAGATTTGTTACGCTCATATTTCTCAGTTTTGATATTAAGATGCATTCCGGGAGTGACTCCATATACCTCACCCTTCTTCATATCAAACTGAAGGGGAGATCCGGTTGCCTTGTCAGAAACCTCGATTATACGATATCCCTTATCAGCACAGCGAAGTTTCATAGGAATAATTTCCGGAGCAGTTACACTTGCACCATTACCCGCTGTATATACATCATTTACATATATACCCTTATCAGTGGCAGAAGCACATTCTGCTGTGATGATATAATCTTTCCTCGGTACTTGTACATCAAGAGTATATGTCCCTGGAGCAGGATAACGAATATCATCCGGAAGAGGAAGTGCGCCTATATATCTGTCGCCATTCTTTTGGAATGTCACACCTTCCATCGCAGGGATAATTTCCTGACCACTCTCGGACCATAATTCTATAATACTTCCGCAATATATATCCGAGAGATTACCCACGGCATTGCTGCTTGCGCCGCCATTAATAGAAATCATAAGATCCGGAACAATACTTTTGATTGCTACCGTACATGTGGGCGGCTGATAACTGTCGGATAGAAATACAACGCCCTTAATGTCTCCCGGTGTATCAATAGATAATCTATCATTCATATAATATCTATTACGCACACCATTAATTTCCGAATAGACACTATATCTGTAAGAATCATTAAGTCGAAGTGCTATCGGGAAAGTCACAGGGAAATTCTCATCAGCAATACCATCCTTATAATCTTCCAAATATGCGCTCAGTTCTTTCAAGGTGACATAGCCCCATCTTGGCATGAGATAGTCCGGCCACTCGGCTCCCGGAACAGTAATCTCAATGCCCGCCATTGGACCGTTTATAGTCGTAAAGTAACTGTATTCGGGTACCTCAATACCCCCGTATTCATTCCTCTCATAATCTTCCCATTCAGCCGGCGGTATAAGATTAAGGTACATCTTATGCTTACCGACCAACTCTCTGAAGTGAACTTCCAATTCCATTCCATCCTTAAGTCCGGTCAATTGGCCGTTATCCGGATTGAATTGAATCGGTTTTCCTGATTTTTCAGTTATTGATGCAATCGGAAATTTACTGCTTTTCGATGCAAATGTCAATATCGCAGACTCGGGATTTTCCAAGGGGAGATAAAATTCCTGCGCGGTCTTGGTGATGTCCTCATAAGAATAGTAAATACCTCCGGTCATTGTACACTCTACTGCTGAATCATCCGCCACCTTTATTTTGATGGCCTGATTCTTGGCATGAAGATAATATGTAGATCTGCCATCGGAGGGAACTATAATAGAACCATCCTCACCGGGGAGATAAAGATACGAGCCTCTCTCCACAACAAGGTTGCTACCGGACGTGGGTACATATTTTATTTCCGTGTCGCTTAATACATTATACGTGCCGGGGCCCTCGATTTTCTTACCATTATGGTAGATATCCGCTGATACACCTGCGGGGAATGCCCTATGGGTAACAGAGTATACGGAAGGCTCCTTAGTATAAATACTCACCACATCCCCTGCCTTAAGTCCGCTTGAGATCTGAGATCTGTAATTTACCCTTTTGACTTTTTCATTATTTACATAGCCGATGAAATCGCTATTGGGCATTACTATGGGATAGTCTTCCGCATTTATGTATATAGTCTGCAAGCCCGGTGTAAGTGGCACCGTAGTCTCCTTCTGGGCTCCGGAATTCAGAATGATATTCTGAGTATATCCGGCATCAATCCGGTTGTTGATTATAATCGGAATATCACGCACGTAGGGACGCGGATTTATAGTGATTGTCTGATCCTGCTTTGTGACTGTAAAAGTTCCGTCAGGATTCAGCGGAACGGTTTCACCGCCCACCTGGACATCGTTAACCTTGTATCCTTCTTTACCTCTAACTCTAAATGATACTCTGCCATAGGGTGAGCCTACTCCTTTATATGTTGTGCCGTTCAGACTGATAGCCTTGCCATCCACATATAGGTCCACGTTATTAGGATCAGTTACATTCAGAGTATAACGCACCTCCGTATTGACCTTACCGGTCAACTTAAAGTTCATGGTCTTTCCGGGCTGAAGTGTAGCCACTTCATAGATAGAGAAACCCCTCAGGGTAGATCCGTTATAGGTATTACTCTGATATTCCCATCTGCCACTGACCTGAGGTTTAATCTGAACGGTAAATGATTTACCATTCGGAATAGTGTAGCCGGCATTAAGGAATGAATAATCGGAAATAACTTTTCCATCTACCGTAATAGAAGCGAGCATGGCTTCCGCCAATTTGCGCTGATCCGTCTCGTTACCACCGATATTCTCAAACTCGAATTTCACCGGCACGTTGATTGCCGGTGTCTTGGTATAAATATCTACTTTATATTCTGTCGGGGTTTTTGGTGTATTAAAGGTTACAGCAGGCTTCCATTCACCACTCGTGTAAGCATATACCTGCATCTTATCTTCGCCATTTATAGTTGCACCATATACAGGATTATTCTTATCGGTGCTGTATATCACCCACGATCCTTCTCGCGTAGGATCAAAGGTAATGGTCATCTTGCCTCCGACAGCGTTCTTACCGTATCGCCTGGAATCGGCAATATTCGATACATCGTCAATTACAATATCATTCGGAGAATCCTTGAATGTAATTGTCAACTTTGCCGTGTGAATTGTCTTGATATCGTCTACCGTAGTGATATTCACCATCTCTCCCGCAGGAATATCCTGCATATAAACCGCGCAGTTGCGGGATTGCGACTTGAATGTCTTCTTTCCCGATGATGATTTCACCGACTGAATACCCGGTTCAGGACTTCGCGAAGTGTTGTTCAGTATCACAACATTCTTCGGATTATCCTTCTTCGGAATCAAGTAATACGTAATCTGCGGACTACTACTTGATGCCTTGGGATTCTCTTTTACTTGGAGAGGGTGACTCGATTGGGTCGCGGTCCAATAATATATATACAAGTGTCGCGCGTCGCCCTTGAGGATGTAATAATCATCAAGGTTGTACCCTTTGAGTGCAGGAATATCCTCAGCGTAAGCCTTGGATATTAAATTACCCCCCCCCGATTAGCACTGCTAAAACTATCGTTAGATATGCTAATCCAAGAAGAACTTTCCTCATAGGTTAGATAATTAAGTTAGTTAGTTAATTGAAAAAATAATATAAAGAAAAAAGCGACGAAATGCAATTCAGACTCCCCGCGTTCCCTCTCTTCTTCGCAAACCTCCGGAATTTCCACATCCGTGCAGCCAGCCATAATCCGCACTTCAGCATCTTTCCCGGATGTCCGCTCCGACGCGAGTGAACCCGCAGTAAGTCTTTCCTTACATCTCAATTGTTTACATACCGAGGCAGCCCCCAAAATCGGGAGCCACTACACGATTTAACCACAAAAATAATCATTATTTATGAATTCTCGTCTCCCCCCTCTCAAAAAAATTCCTAAAAAATCCAAAAA
>CAMWSV010000079.1 GCA_947177015.1 uncultured Porphyromonadaceae bacterium | reverse complement strand
TTGCATATACATAACAGGATAGATAGTAATTTTCTCTGATAAAATAAAAATAAACCCAATAAAAAAGATTGTAATATTCAAGACTATGAAAATTGAAAAAGTAATTGGTCGCGAAATTCTCGATTCGCGCGGTAATCCTACAGTAGAAGTTGACGTAATTCTCGAAAGCGGCGTAATGGGCCGTGCTGCAGTACCGAGCGGTGCATCTACAGGTGTAAACGAAGCACTCGAACTCCGCGACAACGATCCGAAGCGCTACATGGGCAAGGGCGTTCTCAAGGCAGTGGAGAATGTGAATGGTCCGATCGCCAACCTTCTCAAGGGTTGGAATGTACTCGACCAGGTAGGCATCGACGAAGCAATGATCGCTCTCGACGGGACTGAGACCAAGTCAAACCTCGGTGCAAACGCCATCCTCGGTGTTTCACTTGCAGTAGCCAAGGCGGCTGCCAATTATCTCGATCTTCCCCTTTATAAATATATCGGTGGTGCCAACACATACGTGCTCCCCGTGCCGATGATGAACATCATCAATGGCGGTGCACACTCAGACGCTCCGATCTGCTTCCAGGAGTTCATGATTCGTCCCGTAGGCGCATGCTGCTTCAAGGAAGGTATCCGTATGGGTACAGAGGTATTCCACAACCTTAAGAAAGTGCTCAAGGCACGTGGCCTCTCTACAGCAGTAGGCGACGAGGGTGGTTTCGCTCCCACACTCGACGGCACTGAAGATGCGCTCAACGTAATCGTTGAGGCTATCAAACTCGCCGGCTACGAACCCGGAAAGGACGTTACAATCGGTCTCGACTGCGCTTCATCAGAATTCTACAAAGATGGTGTATATGACTACACTTGGAAGCAGGCAGACGGCAAGAAACTCACTTCTGAGGAGCAGGCAAAGTATCTCGAAGAACTCATCAACGAATATCCTATCGACTCAATCGAGGACGGTATGGCAGAAAACGACTGGGCAGGCTGGAAGATCCTCACAGATCTTATCGGCGACCGTTGCCAGTTGGTTGGTGACGATCTCTTCGTGACAAACGTTAAGTATCTCGAAAGAGGTATCGCAGAGGGTTGTGCAAACTCAATCCTCGTAAAGGTTAACCAGATCGGTTCACTCACAGAGACACTCCGTGCAGTAGAGATGGCACAGCGTAACCGCTACACAGCCGTTATCTCACACCGTTCAGGTGAGACTGAAGACGCTACAATCGCTGACATCGCTGTAGCAACAAACGCAGGTCAGATCAAGACCGGTTCTGCAAGCCGTTCAGACCGTATGGCTAAATACAATCAGTTGCTCCGCATCCAGGAGGAACTCGGTAAGGAGGCTGCTTACGGTTATCCCCTGATCAAGCGCATCAATAAGTAAAATTTTTGTGATTGTAGTCGGGAATAATAATCCCGGTGATAGGAGGTGAGAGCCGAAGGCTCTCACCTTTTTTTCTTCAATTAGAGAAAAATGATTAAATTTGTAGCAGCAAATTTTTTCTGAAAGAAGATATTATAATATGAAAATAAATCGAATTTTATCGGGGATCGGGTTCGGAATCGCTTTGTGGGCAGGAATCGCATCCGGGATGGCGCAAGGAATGACACAAGAAATATCGCAGGAGATGGCGCAGGGAAAGAAGCAAGGGATGACGCAGGGGATGACTAGCGGGGAGTACTCGTTTCATTGCGAGAAAGATACGGCGGAAGTGAGGATGTTTCTTACTGAAAACATTGTGGGAGGAAGTGGGGCCACTGAGGCTCGGCGGAAGCGTGAGGCCATGATGATGAGGGTGGCGGAAGCCTTTAAAGGTCGCGGAGCGGATAAATGGATCTATGCGGATTCTCTGGCTACGCTCAGAATCAATCTGGATGAGTTTACGCCGTTAAGTTTCGTAAATACGGTGCTCGCTATGGGTGAGACAGCGCAAAATCCACGGGGTGGTTGGCGCTCGTTTGGTGAGGAATTGAAGAAATTTTCTTGCCGGCAGGGGGAGGATGCCGGGTTCGGTTCACTGATGTGGCACGTGTCTGACTGGAGCGGAGATAACATCTATCGCGGCAATCTGAAAGAACTCACGGAAAACTATGACGGAGCCAGAAGCATGACACTCTCACTCGATTATCTCACCCGCAACCGCGATGAGTTCGCAGCCCTGAAGAATCCGGAACTTTATGAGGAAGTGAGGATGATCGAGATGGGGTTTAGAAATCATAAAATCCCATATCTGCCCCGTCAGGCTGCCGGCAATAAGGAAATATTGGAGGATATGCGCAACGGCGATATAATAGCATTGGTGAATGATAAATCCGGAAGCGATACGTATGCGGTGGGAGTAGTAGTGATACGCGGGGATGGACCTCATCTTATTCATTTCGATCCCAAAGCGGGGGTCGTGGTTGAAGAGGCGGAACCATTGAAGCGCTACATGAATAAAGAAGCAAAATACATCAAAGGGTTCAGATGGTTTAGAATTGCCTGAATGTTAAAGTAATCGTCAGAAGTAAGTGTAGCCGGGAATAAAGTAGATAGAAGTAAAGTAGATGTCGGAAGAAGTGAGTATCGACGGAAATAAAGATGGGATAAAGTAGAGATAATGGATAAAGATATAACCTATCATGGGGATGTAGTGGTGTTTGACCTTGACGACACTCTGATTCGCGAACGTGATTATTGCAGGGAGGGGTTCAGACGAATTGAGCGTATCCTGACCGGGGGGCTTGTGCCCGAAGAGGGTATCTCCGTCAAATTTAAGGGTATCTCCGTCAAATTTAAGGGTATCGCCGATGAATTGGAGGCGAGATTGGAGAATCGGGAGGCATATTTCGACTATCTGGAATCAAGATTGGCAGAAAACGGAATGGCTGACGAGATGCCGATGCTTGTGGAGAGTTACCGCAACAATGCTGAGGCAGAGATAAAATTATTGCCGGCGATGAAGGTGCTTCTTGAAGAATTATCAAAGCGCGGAGTGGTGATGGGTATAGTGACGGATGGTCGGTCTGGAACTCAACGTCAGAAAATCAGATCGGCAGGTATAGACCGCTATATCGAGCCGCAGAATATCCTTATCTCGGAAGAGACCGGGAAAGACAAGACACGCCCCGACAATTTCCGGCATTTTGTGACGCGTTATCCCGAGGCGCGTTGCTTCTACTATATCGGCGATAACGAAATGAAAGATTTCGGAATTCCCAATCTGATGGGGTGGGAGACGTACAAGGTGGAATGGCATTCAGACAATGTGCATGAAGAAATTGAAAATAGCGACAAAATGATGCAAGCGCGGGGCAAAATCGTGAATCCGGAGGAATTTGCAGAGCAAATCGGCGCAAAAGGAAAGGGAGTAATATAGCAAAATTCACAAAATGTGTGTCTAAAAGCAATTAAAGTATGGAAAAATGTAAAGTTTGAGTCAAAAAAATCGGTTAAAAATTTGGTAGGAAAATAACATTTTGTTAATTTTGCGTTGTCAAAATGTAACCTAAATCACGATTGATGTTCTAAAAGCATTGATTGATAAGAAAATATACCATATCACACTATATTAACCTTGAATTGCCCCTTGCTCACTGCCGGATTTCGCCTATCGGAGTCCGGCAGAATGAGGGGGGAGAGAAGGGAGTTGAAACTTAATAACCTATCAGTAATCATGACTCAGAAGAAGACCCGTCTATGCAGGACTACCGGTCTGCGCGGCGTAAAGGGGAAAACAGAGAAACCGCATCCCCGCATACTGATGATATATACCGGAGGCACAATCGGCATGATAGAGAATCCGGATACGGGTTCGCTGGAGCCGTTCGACTTTGAGCATCTGCTTGAGAATGTGCCGAAACTGAAACTTTTGGATCTTGATATCGAGAGTGTGGAGTTTGAGCATCCGATCGACTCCTCCTCAATGAATCCCGAGCACTGGAAGCAGATAGCGCGGGTGATAGAAGAGAATTACGTAAAATATGACGGATTTGTGGTGCTTCACGGCACAGACACAATGGCATACACGGCATCGGCGTTGAGTTTCATGCTTGAGAATCTTGCCAAGCCGGTAATCATCACCGGTTCGCAACTTCCGATAGGGGATGTGCGTACCGATGGAGAGGAGAACCTCATCACGGCGCTGCAGATTGCCGGCGCCAAGGATGCTCAGGGGCATCCGCGAGTGCGGGAGGTGGCAATAGTATTTGAAGACTTCCTGCTCCGCGGCAACCGAAGCACCAAACATTCGTCGGATAACTTCGCCGCATTCTCCTCGAATAATTTTCCGCCCCTTGCAGAGATAGGATTGGGAATCCATTATAACAAATCGGAGGCACCGCTCGATAACAGCAAGAGTAAATTCAAGGTGCAATACGGCATGGACACCAACGTGATGTATATCGATTTGTTTCCGGGTATTCAGGAAGGAGTGGTGAGACACCTCTTCTCGACTCCCGGGATAAAAGGGATAGTGATGAAGACATTCGGAGCCGGCAACGGACCTAATGATCCATGGTTTATCCAGACGCTGCATGAGGCAGTGGAACGCGGGATAGTGGTAGTAAACATCTCGCAATGTATGAATGGATCGGTGATGCCGGAACTCTACTCCGCCGGACGTGAGATCAGTCGTTCGGGAGTGGTCAGCGGTCGCGACATGACGTCGGAGGCGGCGATCACGAAACTGATGCATCTCTTCGGATGCGGCTATACAGCCGAGGAAGTGGCAGAGATGATGAAGAGTTCGATTTGCGGAGAAATGACAGCAGAAGACTCGTTAAGTTATTAAGTTAAATATGGTAGAAAAGGATCGGGCCGACGTTGATGTCGGCCCGATCTTTTTATATACCGGTTGATAAGCGGAGTTTAGAAACCGAGGTCTTGCCCTTTGCGGAGGGGAGAGATTCCCTCGCGCATCCATCGGGGCATCGGTTCGCCTTTGAGATAATGGTCGAAGAATTGCTGCAGGCGGCGTGTGATGTCTTTACGGTTTTTGCGGGCTTTGATATTGTGAGCCTCACCGTTATATTGGAGCAACCAGACGGGCTTCTGCAGGCGGCGGAGAGCCATGAAGAATTCTATTCCCTGATACCAGGGGACTGCGCCGTCTTCATCGTTGTGCATGATGAGGAGGGGAGTCTTGACGCGATCGGCGTTGAAGATCGGGGAGTTGGCAAGGTAGAGTTGCGGAGCCTCCCAAAGATTACGTCCTATGCGGCTCTGCCCCATCTCATATTGAGCCTGGCGTGAATCGCCGGTGCCCCAGCGTATACCGCCGAAGGCGGAGGTCATGTTGCTTACGGGAGCACCGCTGCCTGCGCAGGCAAACATATCGGTGCGAGTGACGAGGTAGGCTGTCTGGTAGCCACCCCAGGATTGACCGTCAATGCCGAGTCGGGTCTTATCAATAGCCGGGAAGCGACGGCACATCTCCTCTACGCCGGAGCAGACGTAATTGTAGCAACATTCGCCGGGAATGCCCGCAGTGTAATGAATATCGGGAACGAATACCACATATCCGCGACTCACGTAGAAGGGGTAGTTGATCCAACTCCATGAGGGCTCCATAGTGTAGTGGGTGAAGAGTTCTTCGGAGCCTGTCTCGTAGAACACACTGAGCATCGGGTAACTGCCGTTGGGGTCGAAGTCCTCGGGGAGATAGAGCACGCCTTCAGCCTCGGAGCCATCGTAAGTGTACCATTTCACCAATTGGGCAGTGCCCCAGGAGATCTCTTTATACTGAGGATTTGACTCCGTGAGACGAGTGGGGTGCGCGAAGTCAGTGCCGTTGACAGCATATAGATCCGGCATGGTAGAGAAATTAGCCTTCTGCCAGATATATGTGTCGGCATCCTTAGCCTTGGTGAGTTGTGATATACGGTAATTATCGAGCGTTTTGATAGAGGGCGCTACGGGAGCGCCGGCATATTTGAGAGTGGCGAGACCACGCTGTTTGGTAGTGTAATCGAATATGTCTGCCACCATCATCTCTCCATTCTTGAGCGAGCGCACCTCGGGGTTGAGGTGGTGATAGCGGAATCTGAGATTGCGCTTTCTCCCTTCGCCGGAAGTGAGCATGAAAGGTTTGGTTGCTCCGGTGAGGTCGAGACTCCAGATATCGTATTTATCATATACGAGAACGCGGTTGTCGTCATTGCCCCATGTGGCGATACCGTAGGCCTCAGCCGGCATCGGGTGATCATCGTCTACATTCCAGAGGGGGACGTCGACACCTTCGGATATACATACGGTCTTGCCGGTCTTGGTGTCGTAGGCGTAATAGTTTCGGTCTGTAAACCACAGAGCGAATCTGCCGTCGGGCGAGAGCAGAGCCTCGTCGCTAACCGCACCGATGCTGCGTGTCATGCCGTTGGTCACGTTAATCATCGTGAAACTTTCGGGCGCCGCATAGTCCCACTGTTTGGAGATTATCTTAGCCGAGGGGTCGGAGATGAGAGCCCATTCTCCATCGAGGTTAAATGGAGCATCAACTTTGGCGAGCATATTGCGGGTGAGCAAGAGGGGCGCGCCATTATTCTGAAGGTCAATCACTACCGGAAGTCCTTTCTTTTTGAGTTTATCGAGATTCGCCAGTTCCTGCGGTGGAGTGTAGGGAGCATCCCAGCGCCAGATGTCGAGTTGAGCCTGTTCAAAATCCACTATGGTGGTGTCATCGGGAGCCACTATCGGAGCCACGTCCACATACAGGAATCTTCCTGACTTGGAAAACTTCGGAATGGCATACTGATTCATGCGCAGAGTGTCGCCGGCAGTAGCGCGGATCTGCCTTACTCTTTCCTCTTCAAGTTGTGCCTGCACCTCAGGGTCGTCGGAGTGAGGTGGGAGGAGATTTACGGGGATTCCGGTGGTGTAGACGAGGTCATATTCCACGGGGTCGGGCATCGCCTTTGGATTCGCCTTGAGGTCGAGGAGGTAGAGGAGGGTGTGGCGTGTGCCGGTATCGGTGGAATCGGTGGAGGCAGTGTAAGCCAGCATCGAGGCATCCTCGTTAAACTGCGGGAGGGTATAGAAAGGTTTGTCGCGGTCAATGAGGGTGAGCGAGGTGTCAGGAAGATTGATGATAGCCACGCCGGAAGTGGCGAGGGTATCCTTCTTGGCGGGAGAAATCTTCACTGCCAGACGCGAACCATCGTTGGAGAACTGATAGTCTGACACCCACTTCACGCTCTTGGTGGCGGGAGTGGTGAGGGAGCGGATGATGAGGGGTTTGCCAGTATCCTTAGCCTTCAGATCCTTCGGTTTGATATGGAGCGTGTCGGAACTCTGGTAGGCTATAAATGAACCACCCTTTTTGCCGATTTTATAATTAATTACGTTGGGAATCTTCTCGATTCGTCCGGTGGTAAGATTGATGAGCGCCAGGGAATCATGGGGGAGATCGAAATCCTTCTTGCCATCGATTTTAGCCTTACGGGTATCGGCAAAAAGGGGTTTGATGCTTGCCAGAGCCCACTTGCCATCGGCAGTGAAAGAAGGTTTGTAGCCTCGCGGCAGACGGATCACTTTCCCCTTCTTCATATTGCGGATATAGAGGGTGCCGTCCCCTTCCTGGGGAAGGACGCGATAAGCGCTCCATTGACCATTATTGGATATGGCGTCAACCTTAACTGACTCCCATGAATCGAAATCATCGTGATTGAGCGGACGCTTGGCGGCGAGGGAGCCAGCCGCGGTGAGTCCGGAGAGGCCCACCGCCGCCGCTATCATCATGGTTGGAATGAAATGTTTCATAAGATAAGAGAGTTAAATTTAAGCAGAGATGCGTATAGAAGAATGGATAAACATCTATCGTGAAATACGCAGTTTGCTTATCAGTTTACTTTATGGAGGTCATGGCCCATGCGGGTCTTTTTGGTGTGCATATACTTACGGTTATACTCATTGGGAGCCACTTCGAGAGGAACGTTCTCCACGATCTCAAGGCCGTAACCTTCCAATCCGATACGCTTCATGGGGTTATTGCTCATAAGACGCATTTTGGTGATTCCGAGGGCATTGAGGATTCCGGCGCCGATACCGTAATCGCGCTCGTCGGCTTTATGTCCAAGGTGGAGATTGGCGTCTACAGTGTCGAGTCCGCCTTCCTGCAGTTTATAAGCCTTGATCTTATCCATCAGACCGATGCCGCGACCCTCCTGATTGAGATAAATGATAGCGCCTCGACCTTCCTTCTCGATCAACTGCATGGCGAGGTGTAACTGCTCGCCGCACTCGCAGCGTTGCGAGCCGAAGATGTCGCCCGTCATGCATGAGGAGTGAACGCGTACCAGCATAGGATCCGGGAGAGTGGGATCGCCTTTGACGAGTGCTATGTGCTCCAGGCCATTATCTTTCTGGCGGAAGGGGATGAGACGGAAATGGCCGTAGGCGGTAGGCATATCTACTTCTTCACCTTGTTCGAGCAGATTATCGTGTTTGAGACGATAAGCGATGAGATCGCGAATGGAGATGAGTTTCAGTCCCCATTCATCGGCACGGCGGCGGAGTTCGGGGAGGCGAGCCATGGAGCCGTCGTCGCTCATGATTTCCATCAGAGCGGCGCAGGGGTTGAGACCGGCGAGCCGTGCGAGATCGACGGCAGCCTCAGTGTGACCGGCACGCTGAAGCACTCCGCGGTCCTGGGCGTAGAGAGGGTTGATATGACCCGGGCGACCGAAATCTTCGGGGCGCGCGTCGGGATCGGCAAGGTGACGGATAGTAGCGGCGCGATCGTTGATGCTTACACCGGTGGAGCAACCTTCCAGTTTGTCGACTGTGACGGTGAAGGGGGTGCCCAATACGGAGGTGTTGTCGTTGACCTGACGCGGGAGTTCGAGACGCTTGCAAGCCTCGTTGGTGATTGGCACGCAGAGGACACCTCGGGCATTCTTGAGCATGAAGTTCACATCTTCGGGTGTGATCTTTTCGGCGGCGATGATGAGGTCGCCTTCGTTTTCGCGATCTTCATCATCTACTACCACGAGAAACTTGCCATTGCGGAAATCTTCAAGGGCTTCTTCGATAGAATCGAGTTTTATATCTTGATTATTCATTTTGAAAATAATTAATTCATTTTAATGGGGAATGTGGGCAAAAGCGGGGCTTTTGAACGGGACGGCTTCGCGCTTTCCGGGAGGCCGGGAGGAGGGCAAAAGCGGGGCTTTTGAACGGGACGGCTTCGCGCTTTCCGGGAGGCAGGGAGGAGGGTTAATCTTGGGCTTGGGGGGATTCGGCAGAGAAAGCGGAGGCAG
>CAMWSV010000078.1 GCA_947177015.1 uncultured Porphyromonadaceae bacterium | reverse complement strand
GGTTATCAGCCCCGCCAGCAGAACGGCTATGGCCAGCAGAATCGTCAGGGTGGCTATCAGAACCGCCAGCAGGGTCCCCAGCGCGGCTTCAACCGCAACGGAGGTCAGCACCGTCCGCAGGCAGGATTCAACCGTAATCAGCAGAACAGGACATTCACTCCGCGCCCGAAGCAGATTGAATATGAAATCGAAGAACTCGATCCCACTGCAGAAGTACGCTTGAACAAGTATATGGCTAATGCCGGTATCTGCTCGCGCCGCGAGGCGGATGAATTCATCCAGGCGGGCAAAGTGACTGTAAACGGCAATGTAGTGACTGAACTCGGTGTTAAGATCACCCGTGATGATGTGGTGGAATACGATGGCAAGGTGGTTACTCCCGAGCGCAAATGCTATGTGCTTCTCAATAAACCGAAGGATTGCGTCACTACAAGCGATGATCCCAACGGACGTCTCACAGTGCTTGACCTCGTAAAGAATGCATGCCAGGAGAGAATCTACCCTGTAGGCAGACTGGACCGCAACACTACCGGCGTGCTCCTTCTCACCAACGATGGAGATCTGGCTTCAAAACTCACTCATCCCAAATATGTGAAGAAGAAAATCTATCATGTATGGACAGATAAGGATATCGCCGAGGAAGATATGCAGAAGATTGCCGACGGCATCGAACTTGAAGATGGTGAGATTCATGCAGATGCGGTAAGTTATGTGAGCGACACGGACCGCAATCAGGCCGGTATCGAAATTCACAGCGGTCGCAATCGTATCGTGCGCCGAATATTCGAGCATCTCGGCTACAGAGTGGTTAAACTTGACCGAGTATACTTCGCCGGACTCACTAAGAAGAATCTTCCGCGCGGACGCTGGCGCTATCTCACTCAGGAGGAAGTTAACTTCCTTAGAATGGGTGCGTTTGAATAATCGATGCCATTTATTATCCTTGCGGTTTACTCCGGTATTTGCCGGAGTGCCGCGAAAAGGGAGAGGATAGCGAGGAAGAATAGGCGAATGGGGAAAACAGAATAGAATAAAATTATTATACAATGCCTCATAACAGCATTAAATCACTATTTGAGAATAGTGCCGAATGGATCGGCAAGGTTGTTGATGTCAAGGGCTGGGTGCGTTCGCGCCGCGGCAATAAGTATGTGCAGTTCGTGGCGCTGAATGACGGCACCAGCATCAAGTCGCTTCAGATTGTATTTGACCTTGAAAAGTTTAATGATGAGCAACTGAAGGGTGTGACCACCGGCAGTGCAATTCATGTGCGGGGTCTGCTCGTGGAGTCGCAAGGTAAGGGACAAACGATCGAAGTGCAGGCTGAAACGCTGGAACTTTACGGCACAGCCGATCCGGACACCTATCCGCTGCAGAAGAAAGGGCACTCGCTCGAATTCCTGCGCGAAAAGGCTCATCTGCGTCCGCGTACCAATACGTTTGCCGCCGTGTTGCGTATCCGCCACGCGCTGGCATACGCAATCCATAAATTCTTTAATGATAAAGGATTCTACTATTTCCATACTCCCCTGATTACGGCATCCGATGCTGAGGGCGCCGGAGCACAATTTCAGGTGACGACACTGCCGCTTGAGGATCTGCCGGTGGATAAAGAGGGAAATATCGATTACTCCAAGGATTTCTTCGGCAAGATGGCTTCGCTCACAGTGAGCGGTCAACTTGAGGGTGAACTCGGTGCCACGGCCTTAGGTTGCATATATACATTCGGTCCTACATTCCGTGCGGAAAACTCAAATACACCGCGTCACCTGTCGGAATTCTGGATGATCGAGCCTGAGATGGCTTTCTATGAGATAGCCGACAATATGGATCTCGCAGAAGAATTCATAAAATACTGTATCACTTATGCACTTGAGCATTGCAAGGATGATATCGAATTCCTTGCAGAGCACTTCGATAAAGAATTGCCCGAACGCCTGAAGTTTGTAGTGGAGAATGAATTCATACGTCTCCCCTATACGGAGGGTGTGAAGATTCTTGAAGAGAGCGGCAAGAAGTTTGAATTCCCGGTATACTGGGGTGTTGACCTTGCATCGGAGCACGAACGCTATCTCGTGGAGGAACACTTCAAGAAACCGGTGATCCTTACAGACTATCCGAAGGAGATCAAGGCCTTCTATATGAAACTCAATGACGATGGGAAGACGGTGCGTGCGATGGACGTTCTGTTCCCGAAGATCGGAGAGATAATCGGCGGTTCGCAGCGTGAAGAGGACTTCGACAAACTTAAGAACCGTATGGAAGAACTCGGACTTGAGGGGATGGATTGGTATCTTGATACCCGTCGCTACGGCAGTGTGCCGCACAGCGGTTTCGGTCTCGGTTTCGAGCGTCTGGTACTTTTCGTGACCGGCATGCAGAACATCCGCGACGTGATACCCTTCCCCCGCTATCCGAAGAACTGCGAATATTAAGTAAAAATTCAAACTTACTTAAGATGCATCATCGGCAGGAAACCTCCTGCTGAATGAGATATATGAAAGGAAAACTAAAGTATTTCAGCGTGATATGGCTGGGAGCGATGCTTATGGCATTGCTCCCGGCTATTTCGGCATTTGCCGAGAATGGTGAGCCGGACGATATCGCGGTAGGAATCGCTGACATGAGTATCCCCTCCGAGAGTGCGACTGCAGGCGAGGGGCTTACGGCGAGTCTGATTACGTGTGCTCCCGGGCCGGAGGTGTATGAACTCTTCGGCCATGAGGCAATACGCATCAAGGGTATCGACCGCAACGGATTGCCCCTTGATTCGGTGTGGAATTACGGGGTATTTGACTTCGCCTCGCCTAATTTCATCTACCGCTTTGTGAAGGGAGAGACGGATTATATGCTTTACGGCTGCCCCTTCTCATGGTTTATATCCTCCTACGTGGAGCGCGGTTCGGGAGTGACCGAGCAGGAATTGAACTTCACTCAGGAAGAGACGGAACGACTCAGGAAATTGCTTCAGATAAATGCCCTGCCTGCCCACCGGACATATCGCTACAGTTATATTCGCGATAATTGCTCCACACGAGTGGCGCAGGTGGTGGAAGAGGCGGTAAAGCCGCGCCGTGTGATATGGCCCGATACGGTGAATTACGGCAGTTTCCGTAAGGCTATGCGCGATATGCACCGTGACTATCCATGGTATCAGTTCGGGATAGATCTTGCATTGGGGAGCGGTATCGACCGGCGGATTTCGAGTCAGGAAGAACTGTTCGCTCCGTTGCTGATGGAAGAGAAGGCGGCGGGAGCGCGCTTCGGGGATGGCGCTCCGCTGGTGAAATCGACGGAGATGATTTATCCGGGAGCGCATTATATGACCACCGGGGAGATGGGGAATACGCTGCCGCCGACGCCGTGGTGGTTGTCACCACGCTTCGCGGCATACCTCGTGCTGATGATATCGATTGCGGTGGCATGGATGACGTGGCGCGGCGGATTGCACGGAATTTTGTTGCGCGGATGGTACTCGCTATATTTCGGAGTGTCGGGGCTCGCCGGATGCCTGTTGTGGTTTCTGGTGTTTGTGTCGTCTCACGATGCCACGTCGCCCAATCTGTTGGCACTGTGGTTGAATCCGCTGCAGTTGGTGATTGCGGTGTGCGTATGGTGGCGCGGGGGGAGACCGGCGGCGATAGCGATGGCTGCGGTAAACGTTCTGGTGCTTGCAGTGCTATCTCTGTGGTGGCCCTGGCAGTCGCAATCCGCCAATGATGCCATATTCCCGCTATGGCTTGCTACGGCGGCGCTATGCGGCGGACTTTGCGGCGCGCGGAGCAGACAATAAAATATGGTGTATGCTATAGCGGCATACACTGATTACTATAATTGAAAGGATACGTAAAAGGATATATGACAAGTAGATTGATTGGATCCCTATTGATGGGCCTGATGACCATCAATGTGGCTGTCGGAGCCGGCAAGGATACCGGGCGTCCGAAACTTGTCGTGGGGATAGTGGTGGATCAACTCCGTACGGATTATCTGGATTATCTGGAGCATCTGTTTGGAGAGAAGGGTTTCCGCCGCCTTATCAACAACGGGGTATATGTGCGCAATCTGGACTTCCAGGCAGATCTGCGCGATCCGGTGTCGGCAACGGCACTGCTTTATACCGGGGCATTGCCCAATGCGAGCGGTGTGCCCGGAGATGAGGTGTATTCATCGTCGGAACGCAAGGTGATGCCCGTGCTTCACGATGCCGGATCGATGGGTAATTTCACGTCGGAGACACTTTCGCCGGTGAATCTGCGCCTCTCGACGATAGCGGATGAAGTGGCAGTAGACGGTATGGGGTTGACATCGGTCTATGCCCTCTCAGCGAATCCTCAGCAGGCGGTGGTTATGGCGGGGCACGCCGGAAGCGCGGCATTGTGGATCAATGATCGCGACGGGCAGTGGTCGTCCACCACATATTACCGTGATTTCCCGCAGATAGTGTCGCAGCGCAACCGGCAGCGTCCGCTGCGAGAGCGCCTTGATACGCTGCGCTGGACACCGGCGCTAAAGGCCGCGCTCTATCCGGGGCTTCCGATGCAGAAGCGAGAATATCCCTTCCGCCATTCATTTACGGGAGCAGACCGCGATCTCTATGTGAAATTCAAGAATTCGGCACCTGCCAATACGGAGGTGACCGATGTGGCGATAGATCTCATCAAGAATCTTTCGATCGGGAAGCGTCCGGATGCGATAGATATGATATCGGTTGGATACTCGGCGGCTCCGTTCAGATATGTAAAGGATGGGGATGCGCGAATGGAACTTGCCGACACGTATATCCGCCTGGACTCGCAGATAGGGAGGCTCCTCGATGCTATCGATACGCAGACCGGTCTCGATAACTGCGTGATATTCCTCACCTCTACGGGATACTATGAAGAATTAGCCAAAGACGATCCCAAATTCAGAATCCCTACGGGGGAGGTTAGCATCAAGCGCGTGGAATCGCTTCTCAACGCCTATCTCTCGGCGAAATATGGCAACGGAGATTATGTGGATGGTATATACGCTGATAATATCTACCTGAATCATAAAGCGATAGAGGGTAAATCTACGGATGAGCACGTAATAGTGAACGATGCGCGCGACTTCATAGTGAAGATGAGCGGCATTGCGGGCGCGCACACTCTTGGCGATTTGCTTTCAGATCCATCCGAAACCGGGCGGAGGATGCGTAATGCTCTCGACCCGAAAACCGCCGGAGATATAATACTGACGTATTCACCGGGTTGGACCGTGGTGGATGATACGCATTATCCTGCCTGCGAGACCCCACAGAGGAGCGCCACGGTGTCGGCGCCATTCATACTGATGGCACCGGGGCGCAAGGCGGAAGTGATAACGGAAACTATCGATGCGCGGCGAATCGCTCCTACAATCTCAAGTTCCATCCACATAAGGGCTCCCAATGGAGCGGAAAAGACCTCATTCTGAGTTGCTAATGTGATAAAAAAGTGTTAAATTTGCAGAAATATAGCATTTTTGAAATGCTATACGTTTAAATTTGACATCAGGTGGCGAAAGCCACAGGTAAAAAACTAAAAAGATAGAATATAAAACCGTACCGGAAGCCGGTACTTTTCCACATATAAAATGGGACTTAATAACATACTGAAAAAGATTTTCGGCAATCAGAGCGAGCGCGCAGTGCGTCCGCTTTGGAACCGATTGGAGAAAGAGATAAATCCGATTTCGGCAGAACTGGTAAATGACAGCAATGATGAATTGCGTCACCGCATCGACGTGATCCGCGACGACATCCGCAACGAGGCACAGAACTATAAGAATCAGATTGCGGAGGTGCGTGCTGAAATCGAGACGTTAGACTATGACAAACGCGAATCTCATTGGAAGAAAATCGATGAATTGCGCGATGAATGTTTCAAGATGTATGCCCGCAAACTCGATACCGCCCTGCCGGAAGTGTTTGCCGTGGTAAAGGAGACAGCGCGCAGATTTGCCAATAATGAAACGATCGAGGTGACAGCCACTGAGGCTGACCGGGAACTGGCGACGGCCGGCAAGGACTTTGTCAGCATCGACGGCGACAAGGCCATCTACAAGAATGAATGGGTGGCAGGCGGCAACCTGATGAAGTGGGATATGGTGCATTATGACGTGCAGTTGATCGGCGGCATGGTGCTTCACGGAATTCTGAACGGCGACCAGACCACCAACAATATCGCCGAGATGGCTACCGGTGAAGGTAAGACCCTTGTGGCTACCCTCCCGGTGTTCCTCAACGCGCTCACCGGCGAAGGTGTGCACGTGGTGACGGTCAACGACTATCTTGCCAAGCGTGACTCGGAATGGATGGGTCCGCTCTATCAATTCCATGGATTGAGCGTAAGTTGTATCGACAAGACACAGCCCAACTCAGCCGAGCGCCGCAACGCCTACCAAAGCGACATCACATTCGGCACCAACAACGAGTTCGGTTTCGACTATCTGCGCGATAATATGGCCACAATGGAGAGCGACCTTGTGCAGCGACAGGATCATTATTATGCCATCGTGGATGAGGTGGACTCCGTGCTTATCGATGATGCCCGCACACCTCTCATCATATCCGGACCCGTGCCGAAGGGTGACGACCAGATGTTTAATGACTTCAAGCCCAATGTGGAGAAAGTGGTGAATGCTCAGCGCAAACTCGCGCAGGCATACCTGCTTGAGGCAAAGGATATGATCGCGGCGGCTCAGAGCGGCGATCCGGAGAAGATTGCAAAGTTTGATAAGGAGCGTCAGGCAGACCCCTCGAAGAAACCCCTTACAGCAGATCAACTTCTTGAAATGGGCGGACTCTCACTCTTCCGCGCCTATAAGGGACTGCCGAAACATAATCCCCTTATCCGCTATCTGAGCGAAGATGGCATCAAGCAGATTCTGCTCAAGACTGAGGCTAAGTATATGCAGGATAATAACCGCGAGATGCCTGTGGCAGTAGAACCCCTCTATTTCGTGATCGACGAGAAGAACCATTCTATCGAACTTACCGATAAGGGTATCGCCGTACTCACGGATACGACTCAGGATCCGTCGTTCTTCGTGTTGCCCGACATCGCCGGTCAACTCTCGACCGTAGACACTGAAGATATCTCAGCCGATGAGAAGCAGGAGAAGAAGGATGCATTGCTTGCCGACTATGCAGTGAAGGCGGAGCGCGTGCACACTGTGAATCAGTTGCTCAAGGCATACACCCTTTTCGATAAGGATGTGGAGTATGTGATTGACGACAACAAGATCAAGATCGTGGATGAGCAGACGGGCCGTATCATGGAAGGCCGCCGCTACTCTGACGGACTGCATCAGGCAATCGAAGCCAAGGAGGGTGTGAAGGTGGAAGCCGCGACTCAGACATACGCCACCATCACCCTTCAGAACTATTTCAGAATGTATCGTAAACTTGCCGGTATGACGGGCACGGCAATGACTGAGGCAGGCGAGTTTTACGACATCTATAAACTGGAAGTTGTGGAGATTCCCACCAACCGCCCGGTGATTCGTAATGACCAGAACGACCGTGTATACCGTACCAAGAAGGAGAAGTATGCCGCGGTGATTCAGGAAGTGGAGGATATGGTAAAGGCGGGAAGGCCGGTACTTGTGGGCACGACATCGGTAGAAATCTCCGAACTTCTGTCGCGAATGCTTCAGTTGCGCAAGATACCGCATCAGGTGCTGAATGCGAAACTGCACCAGAAGGAGGCAGACATCGTGGCACAGGCAGGTAAGAAAGGTACGGTGACGATCGCTACCAATATGGCGGGTCGTGGTACGGACATTAAACTGACTCCCGAAGTGAAGGAGGCAGGCGGACTTGCCATCATCGGCACGGAGCGCCATGAATCACGCCGTGTCGACCGCCAGTTGCGCGGACGTGCCGGACGTCAGGGCGACCCGGGCAGCAGTGTATTCTTCGTATCATTCGAAGACACTGTGATGCGTCTCTTCGCCAACGAACGTGTGGTCAAGACTCTCGACCGCCTCGGATTTGAGGAGGGTGATATGATTGAGTCGAAGATGGTGACCAAATCTATCGAGAATGCCCAGAAACGCGTGGAGGAGAACAACTTCGGTATCCGTAAGCGTCTTGTGGAATATGATGACGTGATGAATGCCCAGCGTAAGGGTGTATATGGCAAGCGCCAGAATGCACTCAAGGGTGAGCGCATCGGTTCGGATATCGCCAATATGGTATATGAAGTTGCCGCAAATGTGGCATCGGGAGTATATGAAGGTGGCTATCCTGAATTTAAGGATGAAGTGCGCCGCGCGTTTGCGATGGAAGTTGACTTCACTGAGGAGGAATACAACAAGATGGGGCGTGAGCAACTCGGAGAGAGACTCGCCGAGTCAGCGATGCAGCATCTGAAACGCAGTAAGGAGAAGATCGAGCAGGGCGCGATGCCTTATATCAAGGAATTTGTAGAGGAGAAAGGAGCGCAGGGTCCCGTGGGTGTTCCCGTGAGCGATGGTCGCCGTGTATTCAATGTGCGTGCCGACATCATGGACGCCTACGAAAATAACTGCAAGCCGATTTCCAAGGCATGGGAAAAGACAGTGTTGCTCTCCTCGATAGATAAGGCATGGCAGGAGCAATTGCGCGAGATGGATGAACTCCGCAAGTCGGTGCAGAATGCATCCTACGAGCAGAAAGATCCTTTGGTGATCTATAAACTTGAGGCATACGACCTCTGGAAGAATATGCTTGAGGGTATGAACTCGAAGGCTGTGGCTACCCTGATGCGCGGACGCCTTGCAGTGCCGGATTATGAGGAGGCCAAGGAGGCGGAGCGAAAGGCTAAGGAAGCCGAAGAACTGCGTCAGCAGGCTCAGGCTCTAAGTCAGGCACGCCAGCAGCAACAGCAGCAGATCAGACGGGAATATAGCCAGCAACCTATGTCGAATCCCTACGCCAACTATTCCACCACCCGCGACGCATATCCGGGAGAATCGGCTCAGCGTAGGGCGGCGCAGAATGCAGGCAGAAGTTACAATCCGCCGGCACAACCCGTGAAGGCTGATCCGAAGATCGGACGTAATGACCCGTGCCCCTGCGGCAGCGGCAAGAAGTATAAGAACTGCCACGGCAAGCAGAACGGATAATGAGTTGACTTCCTGATTTTTAAAAATCACTGAATGAAGTTTTTCGCACGAATCAATGATAAGCAGGTCGGACCTCTGACTCTCACGGAATTGGTGGAATCGGGGGTGCGACCTTCCGATTATATATGGCATAAGGGTATGCCGGACTGGATGCGAGCCGATGAGGTGCCGGATGTATGTCGCGGAATGCGTCGGTATCTTGCGGGGTATGATCCGGAGACGGGCGAGTTGCGTACACGCCGGGATGACACTGCCG
>CAMWSV010000077.1 GCA_947177015.1 uncultured Porphyromonadaceae bacterium | reverse complement strand
ACTCTATATTATAAATTTAAGTAAGGGAATGTTGAGGGCGAATGTTCTTTTGTTTTTCAACGGTATATCTGTCCCTTTAGTTCGGTCGCATAGCACGCTATACTTCTTCACTAAAGAACCAAATCTCCTCCTTAAAAATTCAAAAATGAACTATTCGCTAATTTTCCAAACTTACTTAACTCACTAATTGCAAAACTCAACATTTATAATTACCTTTGTAATGCTTTCCTCTCACCCTCCACACTTTTATAAAGTAACACCATGAATAATAATATCCCCTCCTCTGATCCTCAATTCATCCAATCCATTAAGGATAAAGGGCTCAACGGCGAGCCAATCACTCGCGAAGAAGCCGGAAGACTTGCCAACTATCCCGACATCAATGCACTCTGCGACGCTGCAAATGAAGTTTGCCGTAAGTGGCAGGGCTCAGATGTAGATTCATGCTCAATAGTCAACGCAAGAAGCGGACTCTGTAGCGAAGACTGCAAATGGTGTGCACAGGCATCGCGTCATTCCACCGGATGCGCCACCTACAACTTCCTCGATCCTGAAGAAGTGATGAAGGCGGCGGCAGCCAACGATCAAGCCGGAATCCGTAAATTCTCACTGGTGACGAGCGGACGTGCCGTCTCCAAAAAAGATCTTCATAAATTCTGCAATATGTATCGTCGGCTTTCAAAGGAAACGGATCTACATCTATGCGCTTCGATGGGTCTGCTTGATGTAGAAGAGATGCAGATGCTCAAGGATGCCGGTGTCAATCGCTATCATTGCAATATGGAGACTTCTTCTGAATTCTTCTCCACCTTATGTACGTCACATACGCCGGATGATAAGAAGCGAACCATTCAGGCAGCCAAAAACTGCGGACTCTCCGTATGTTCAGGGGGCATCATCGGTATGGGTGAGACTATGGCAGATCGTATTGATTTCGCATTCGAACTCGCAGACCTTAATGTGGATTCAGTACCCATTAACATCCTGAACCCCATTCCCGGCACACCCCTCCAGGATACGCCCCTCATTTCTGAGGAAGAGATTATCCGCACAGTCGCGATTTTCCGTTTCATCCTCCCTACAAAATCACTCCGCTTCGCCGGCGGTCGGATGCGTCTTAGCCATGACTCTATGCTCCGCATCATGACCGGAGGAATGAATGGTGTTCTCATGGGAGATATGCTCACTACTGTAAGCAATACCATTGCCGACGACCGAAAATTATTCAAAGAGGCGGGGTTAAATTTCTAACCCGCCTCTTCTCAGTCATTCAATCTTTATTCTTTCTAAAATAGCGGGAGTCTGACATGATTTATTCTCTCTACAATTCAGTCAAATAATCCCATAGAGAGATAGCGTACTCCCGTATCCGGCAGAATAGCCACGATTGTCTTCCCGGTATTCTCCTCTCTCCGCGCCTCAGCCAAAGCCGCTGTTAGCGCCGCTCCGGATGAGATACCTGCCAGCAATCCCTCCTTGCGGGCAAGAAGTCGCGCTCCCTCATACGCTTCCTCATCTGTGATTTTCACCACTTCATCCACCACATCAGCGTGATAATTGGCAGGTATGAACCCGGCTCCGATACCCTGAATCTTATGCGGACCAGGCTTGCCACCCGACAGCACATCCGAACCGGCTGGCTCTACCGCTACAGATCTTACTGCGGGATTGTGACGCTTCAGTGCCTCCGATATTCCGGAAATGGTACCCCCGGTTCCTACCCCGGCAACCACGATATCCACCTTTCCTTCCGTATCGCGCCAGATCTCCTCGCCGGTGGTCCGACTATGTATATCCGGATTAGCAGGATTGTCAAACTGACCCAGAATCACAGCCCCCTCTATGGAATCACGCAATTCCTCGGCACGCCGTATCGCGCCTTTCATACCCTCGGCTCCCGGAGTCAGATCGAGTTCTCCACCATACGCTTTCAGCAGGCTTCTACGCTCCATACTCATAGTATCCGGCATTACCAGAATAACGCGATAACCTTTTACGGCACCTACCCATGCCAAGCCGATTCCGGTATTGCCGCTCGTAGGTTCAATGATTGTAGCACCCGGTTTCAGTATACCCTTCTTTTCGGCATCCTCAATCATATTCAGAGCCGCCCTATCCTTGACACTTCCACCCGGATTAAAACTCTCTATCTTCACCAGGAGTCTGGCTTTCAAATTCTCATCGCGCTCAATATTACACACCTCCAGAAGGGGCGTATTACCGATCAAATCGATGAGATTCTTATAAATCTTTCCCATAAATTATCTTTTTCTTTATTTAAGTTAACGCTGCAGGATTTTAGAATCGGCAGGTACAGAATGAGTAAGCCATACGTTGCCACCGATAATCGAATTCCTGCCGATTGTGATTCTGCCTAATATAGAGGCGTTTGAGTACACCGTAACGTTATCCTCCAGTATAGGATGACGCGGAACATCGACCGGTCTGCCATCATCATCAAGCGTGAAATTCTTCGCTCCTAATGTCACGCCCTGGTATATCGTAACATGATTACCGATTATTGACGTCTCCCCGATCACCACACCC
Organism: uncultured Porphyromonadaceae bacterium; assembly: GCA_947177015.1. Classification (GTDB taxonomy): domain Bacteria; phylum Bacteroidota; class Bacteroidia; order Bacteroidales; family Muribaculaceae; genus Lepagella. Next base: position 6,882 of record CAMWSV010000077.1, on the reverse strand, counting down.
GTGCCATGATCTATAGCGAAATACTCCCCGATAGTAGCCCCGGGATGTATATCTATTCCTGTTGCTGAATGAGCAAGTTCAGAAATCACACGCGGAAGTACCGGCACACCCAATTCCTTAAGCACATGAGCCGTGCGGTAATGAATCATAGCCTGCATCACAGGATAACTCATGATAACCTCCGCATAACTTCCCGCTGCCGGGTCATTATCATACATAGCCTCCGCATCAGTATAAAGCAGACGTTTTATTTCCGAGATACGCTCTATGAATTTCAACGTCAATTCCTCAGCAGAATTGGAAATATTCTTAAAACATTCCGGGCAATCTGGATTCTCTATATTGCAGTCAAATCGCAATGCCCTGCGAATTTCTGTAGAGAGCAAAGAGAAAAGTTTCTCCAGATTCACTCCGATTGAAAATGCCCGCAGATGGCGGTTGGTATATCTTGAATCAAAAAAGGCCGGAAAGATCAAAGCCTTGATCAATCCCATTATCTCCTTGAGTGTCTTTACTGAAGGATAACGTCCCGTTCCGCGCGGCAACATTCTCCGCTCCTGTTCCGAACTGAGTGAAAGAGACTCCACATTGCGCATTAATACCTCTTCAAGTCTATTTGAATCCATAATTCTATATTTAGTAATTGTCTGTCTCTTTTCCCCTTGCAGGTTCATACAACCTGCAATATAGCATGATTGGTAAATCCACGGGTAGTTATTTCCAAATCTTCCACAAAGTTAAAAAAACTTACTTAATAAAACATTCATCCCTCATTTTAACACTTTTCTTACCTCAAAAGATTGAATCTTTAGTAAGAAATATCTATATAAAGCCACCGCTGCATATCATTATGCAACGGCGGCTTCTTTGTTTTTTATAATTGCTGTCTTGATGAATCTCAACGCATAGAATCTATATGCAATGAGAGGATGCTTTTTCTATCAATCATCAAGTTCACCTACGATTGATGTCTGCAGATAATCCTTAATCTGGGCGGAGGTATATCCACTGCCGATAAGATACATAAGTTTAGTGATGGCGGCCTCGGCGGTGATGTCATAGCCCGAGATTACTCCTGCCTTGGAGAGCATATCGCCGGTGTAATAACGTTTCTGTTCATCACCACCGTTGAGACACTGAGTCACGTTATAAATTACGAGACCACGCTTCACTGCATCACTGATAGCATCCAGGAACCATTTTTCTGTAGGTGCATTACCTGCACCGAACGTGCGGAGCACTACAGCCTTGATTCCGGGAGTAGCCAACTGAGCCTTTACCACTTCCTCCGTAATACCGGGATAGAGCCAGAGCACCAAAATATTCGGATCCATAGCATAGAAGGGTTCAAGAGGAAGTTTTGTATCATGACGCATCAGATACGGTTCGTTGTATGTGATATGCAGATCAATGTCGCCCAATGCCGGATAATTGAAACTCTTGAAGGCATCAAATCCTGTAGAGGTAAACTTGGTGGCACGGCAACCACGTATGATATAATCCTGGAATGAGATCACTACTTCCTGAATCATCGGATCGCCGTTCTCGTCCTTGGCGGCTGCCACCTCAACGGCTGAAATAAGGTTTTCTGTTCCGTCCTCTCTCACTGCCCCGATCGGGAGTTGCGAACCGGTAATCACAACCGGCTTTCTCAGATTGCGGAGCATGAAACTCAATGCTGAGGCTGTGTAAGCCATGGTGTCTGTGCCGTGTAGCACTACGAACCCATCATAATCCTCATAATTGTCTGCAATATCCTTCACGATCTGACCCCAATACTGAGGATTCATATTTGATGAATCGATCGGGTTGGCGAATTGAACGCTCTGTATATCATAGCCGAGTTTTCCAATCTTGGGCACATTATCCATAAGATGTGAGAAATCAAACGGCTGAAGGCCATCGGGTGTCTCCACCATACCTATTGTACCACCAGTGTAGATAATCAATATTTTCGGTTTTGCTGCGTTTTCCATAATTTTTAATGTATTTATAATTTTTAATGTATTTATAATTTTTTGATTTATGTATCAACCGAATTACGATATCCGGTTGATACACATTGTTGATTTATTCGATCTTCAGATGAATCTGATTAATAATAGTTCTTTGACATACCGAATACGAAGTGACGCATACGGAGAATTGTGAAAACGAATACCACTGCAAACGCTATACCCACGAATATGAACGGGAACATTGTAGAGGTTGTGTTGAAGATCTTCTCACCTGCTCCTATGATCACAGGCACCAGAGAGATAGCCACATAGTTGGCAACCTGCAGATATGCGAGTGAAAGTGTGGATTTGGATTCTGATGTCACCACTTCTGTAGCCTTTGTATAGAAGATAGGCTGAGCGATACCGTTGCCGAGACCACAAAGCGCACACGCGATGATATACACGGCGGCTGAATGGTGCACGAATACGAAGAGTGCGAAACCTGCCAGAATCATTGCAGAGGCTGCCACAAACGTGGTCTTACGGAATAATTTCATCACCGGCGTCAAAGCCAGACCTACCACAAACATTGCGAAGTAGAATACCGAGGTCATTGTAGAAGCCTGCTCTGAACTTACCCAATCGAAGTTAGGAAGATAGTAGCACGGAATACATGTGGCGAATACAAAGAAGAAGTAAGCAAGGAGCAACCATACTGTTCGTCCGATATAGAATCCGCCGCTCACTTTCTGACCCTTGGTGGAGAATCCATCGGCATCAACTGCAGGAATAGCCTGCACTGCAGCGTGATTGGTAGCCGAAGCCTTATCATCTGCCTTTGATGCCGACTCAGAAGTCTTAGAGGGTGAATCGGATGCTGCCGCGGGGCTATCTGTATAGTCTGATTTAGGAATTTTGTTGAGGAACGGTATCAACACGAGCGACAACAACGGAATCAGATATACGAAGAATGCTCTGTGCCATGTGTGATCAAGATTGCCGGCTACGAGGTAACCTACGGCAAATGTGGCGATCACAAGAGCAATATTACCTATAGCGGAGATGATACCCATCTGTTTCACACGATACTTACCGGTAAATACATCAGCGATAAGACCCGTGGAGAACGGAAGAATCAGACCGCAACCTGCACCAAGCAGACAACTCAACCATATAAGTTCGGTAAGTGTGTTCGAGAAAATCGACCACACACCTGCCACGAGGTATAGTATCGTACCCAAGGCTATAACCGATACCTTATGACGTGTTTCTGAAAGTTTACCCGAAAGTAATACAAACGGGATGATGACGAGGTTGGGCAACATTGTCAGCAACTGAATCTTAATATCGGTAGCATCCGTAAATATCTTACGCAGACTACCCTCGATCGGTGTCACTGCCAGACCCGGAAGGTCAACCGCAAGCGAGAGTGACCAAATGGCAAGCACGACCATCATCGAAATCGTACCTTTACCTGTTTTGACTTGCATAATATAATGTTTTTTATAATTCGAGAAATGTATTGTTAATTCTGACCGTGCGATTTATCTGTCTGAGATCGGAAGTATCATCTATCACAGCCACAACTGTAAAAAACAACTCCCTTCAAAGGCTTATATCAGTCTACAATTTCTACTGTATCGCCATTGAATACTCCCAATCCGAGTTTATTCATAATCGACTTGATGGCAGCCTGAGCCTTTACGGAGTTGCCGGCATCATCCAACGGGGGAGCAAACGATGCCACACCGAAGAGTCCTGGCATCACACCGAGTACGCCGCCGCCAACACCCGTCTTGGCAGGTATGCCGCTGGTGTACATCCAGTCTCCCGTGTGCTGATAGAATCCTACTGATGAAATGAGTGTGGTGATCTTCGGAGCCAGTTCGGCGGCGAATACATTCTGCTTCGTCACAGGGTTATCACCCTTATTAGCGATAGTCGCTGCACATATAGCGAGTTGCTCGGCGGTGATACCCACACTACACTGACGCGTGTAGAGGTCAAGGCTCATCTCCACATCATCATAAATGCGGTTATAGTTCTTGAGCAACCAGGATATCGAACGATTCTGGAAATTTGTATCTGATTCCGAACGATAAAGTTCGTCGATTACTTCGGCACGCGATCCGCACAGAGCCTCAAAATTATTGATGATGGCTTCCCATTTACCCCAGGAATCACCCTGCGGCTGCACCATCGAACATGCTGTAATCGCTCCGGCATTCACCAAGGGAGTCGAGGGGTGGTCGTTTTCGAGCAGAATAGCGAAAATTGAATTAAACGGAAGTCCGGTAGCATCCGCACCAATCTGCTTCAGTACTGCCTCTGCGCCATACTGCTTGAGAATCAGAATTGCCGTGAGCACCTTGGAAACACTCTCGATACCAAACTTATAATCCGTATCTCCTACGCTGAACACCGTACCGTCCATCAACGTGAGACTGATACCGAACAAATCCGGATTCACGTTAGCGAGATAAGGAATATAGTGGGCATTGACACCTCCCTTAATATCCTTACATTCAGCATAGGCTTCTTCCACAGCCTGCTTGATCTGGGCTTTTGTTAGTGTCTTTTTCATAATAAAAAGTAATTAAGATGTTGATAATTTAATATTTGATTCCGTGATTTATTAATCTTACAGGCTGCTGAGTAAATATAGTTATATCGAAAAATAATATAGTTATATTCTACCGTTCGGCGGTCGTAAACTTAAAAAACTGAGATTTATTCCGATTATTTCTATCAGTATAATACGAATCAGTATAATACAAATTTGAATACTATAGATATCTTTATCCGAGTCAAATATACAGTCCTTAGATAATGTAATCGACTATATTTTATAATCGACTATATTTTAAGAGAGATAAGTATTTTTGAGGAGAACTCTCAAATTTCTATCATATCGTATATTTTTTAAACATTTCAAAATCAATATAGTTTTCCTGAGCCGGATTTTTATTTATATTTTCCTCGTTTATTGACTACTCTTACCCTTCTCCGTGATTGCTCTTCTTGAACTCCACACATATATATAGTGTTTATTTAGTATAATTCTTGATTTAATCCATCCGCTATGTTCCATTATCTCACTGACATACTCCGGCAATATCCTGCTCTCGCGATTTTCCTTACCCTCGGACTGGGATTTCTGATTGGTAAAATCAAAATAGGACACTTCTCGCTCGGTAGTGTCACATCCGTACTCATCGTAGGAGCCATTATCGGCCAGATCGGCATTCCAATGTCCGGACCGATTAAAAGCGTATTCTTCATGCTCTTTCTGTTTTCTATCGGCTATAGTGTCGGACCGGAATTCTTCCGATCGCTGCGCAAGGGTGGTGCCCGACAGGCTCTCTTTGCAGTCCTGATGAGCGCCACCTGTTTCCTCGGCGTATTCGCAGTCGCTCTCTTGTTTAAATATTCCAAGGGCGAGACTGTTGGACTCTTCGCAGGCTCCGAAACATGCTCGGCGCTTATAGGAGTAGGGAGTGAATCAATAGCAAAACTCGGGCTCGATCCTCAAAAACTTAAGGCTGAGTTGGATATCATCCCCGTCACTTACGCTGTCACTTATATCTTCGGCACACTCGGCACCGTGATTATTCTTGGCAATCTCGGGCCGAAATTACTCGGCGGATTCGATAAAGTCAAGGAGCATACACTCGAACTGGAGCGCTCTCTTTCGGCTTCTGTCAATTCCAATGATCCCGCCACACGCAACGCCCTCCGATATGTTGACTATAGGGTTTACCGTGCAAGCGGTGACTATTTTTCGCAACCGCGCACCATCACCGATTTCGAAAAATATCTCCATTCAAAAGATGTAAACTGCTACGTCGACAGTCTGCGCCACAACGGCGTGATAAGCGCACCGCATTTTTATGATGAAATCAACCCGGCAGACGAAATAGTATTATGCGGTCCGTCAGAAGCCATGGTAAGGGCATCCTACTGCGTAGGCGAAGAAATTTCAGATTCTGAGTTACTCTCCTATCCTATCGATCGTATTGGAGTGGTAGTGGCAAACAAAAGTTTCATCAATATTCCCTTGAAAGATATACACGTCAAGAAATATATGCACGGCGTGGTGATTCGAGATGGCTATCGCGATGGTGAAACTATCGATCTTAACGCCGAGACCACATTCAAGAAAGGTGACCGCATCACACTTATCGGTCGCCCCTCAAGTGTATCGAAAGCATCTTCTCATATCGGACACGTTGACCGTCCATCAATCTCTTCCGACCTTATGTTTGTCGGGCTCGCCGTATTCATCGGTGGCTTATTCGGGGCGTTAAGTTTATGGATTGGCGACGTGACTCTCAGTTTCGGCACTGCCGGAGGTGCTCTCCTCGCCGGACTCTTCTTCGGATGGCTCAGAAGTAAGCGACCCACCTACGGCAACATCTCCCCCGGAGCCCTCTGGCTCATGAATAATTTAGGGCTTAACGTTTTCATAGCCGTTATTGCGCTCGAATCGGCTCCCTCATTCATCAGCGGACTGAAAGCGGTAGGACCCATGCTTCTCGTTGCCGGTATCATCGCAACCACCATTCCTCTCCTCTTCGGATTATGGCTCGGTCATAAAGTTTTCAAATTCAATCCCGCCATCACACTCGGCTGCTGCGCCGGAACACGCACCTGCACAGCCTCACTCGGCGCCGTGCAGGATACTCTCGGCAGCACGGTGCCGGCCATCGGTTACACTGTCACTTACGCAGTGGCGAATATAATGCTCGTAGTGTGGGGATTACTCACCGTTATACTAATCTGAAACAGTTAAATGTTTCATTCTTGACCCTTTTTCTTCCGGCTATTATCTACCAATTTTAACTATAATCCAAACTATTTTATAGTTATCCCGCTTTTCACCGGTTAAAACCTAAACCAATATCCGAAATTAAAGCGTTATATTTAAGAATAGATTTTTCAT
>CAMWSV010000076.1 GCA_947177015.1 uncultured Porphyromonadaceae bacterium | reverse complement strand
CAAGACCGGAACAAGAATCTATAACGCCACTGCCTACGACAATAAGGAAGTGACTGAGGAAGATGGCTCCGAATCATTCACACGACTTAACTTCCGCGACCCCGATGATCTCGCCACACTCACAGCCGCTCTCGGTGTATCCGAGATATCCGATGATGTGAAGAAACTTGCCGACGGCCAACTCAACACCACTCTCAAACTTAAAGCCAACACGCGTTCGCTCCAGTTTAGAAACAGCGCCACCACTGCCGACAATCACATCTATATCGTGACTCAGAACGGCTACAACGAGATCGTGGCTAACAATGCCACTCCCGGCAATAATCAGATCACTGTGAACCAGGCAAATGCAGTTCTCATGCGTCAGGTAGGTTATTCTTATTACTATAACCTGGGTCACGCCTACTTCAATATCCCCGTCAAGCACCTCGGATGGTATCGCCAGGGCAACGAGAATAAAGCCAGCGATGAACTCGACTGGTCGAAAGTGCGCGTGGGAGACTTCGGCATGGTACGCAACCACCAGTATAAGATCACCGTAAGCAAAGTGGAAGGTCTGGCAGAAGGCATCAGCGGCGATGATGTGCCCATCGTGCCCCCAATCACTCCCAGCAAGTACTTCGTGGCATACTCTGTCAGAATCCTGAAGTGGGCTGTGGTGCCTGAACAGAAGGTAGATCTCTGAATCAAAAGTCAATCTATAATCTTTACGGATGACTAATCTTATCACACACAGTAGAATCCTCCCCGCACTGGGAGGACTCTTACTGGCGGCTATATCCTCGGGGTGTTCGTTAGTAACTGACCACCTCGAGGAATGTCCGTCGGATCTGAGCATAAACTTCGTCTACGACTACAACATCAAATTCGCGGATGCCTTCCGCCATGAGGTGGAATCGGTATATATCTGGGCTTTCGATGCAGCCGATGGCAAACTCGTGTGGAGTGGCGAGGAGGCGGGCGACGCTCTTGCCGCCGATGGATTCTCGATTACAACACCCCTCGGTGCCGGCACCTACGACTTCGTGGCTTGGTGCGGACTCAAAGACCACGATGAATTTCTCCCCGCCACGCTCAATCCCGATTCGAAAGAGCAACTCGAAATGGAACTCCTCACTCTCTCTGACGAAATTCACAATAAATACTCCGACCGCCATCTGAGCGGACTATATCACGGAGCCATAAGCGGAGTGCGACATACCGTCGACCCCTTCCGCCCCTCACGGCAACGCGTCACTATCCCCCTGATGAAAGACACCAAGGATATCCGCGTCATGCTCCATCACCTCGACGGCTCCCCTATCAATGAGAATGATTTCTCTGCCCGCATCACTTACTCCAATTCGATGATGCACTGGGATAATTCTCTTTACGACGGAATTGACCCCACCGTATATCGACCCTGGAACACGCGCTACGGACAGACCTCCGATACTTCCGCCCCTCAATCCAAAGCCACCATCACTTCCATGGCTTCTCTACTCTTTGAGTTCTCCACCGGAAGACTGATGAAGGGTCCCGATGCCAAACTCTCCATAACACGCACCACCGACGGCGAGGAAATCGTCAACATCCCTCTCGTGGATTATCTCCTGCTCGTGAGAAACTATTACGGCAATATGCCCGATCAGGAATATCTTGACCGACAGGACGATTATTCCATCACCTTCTATATCGACAGCAACAATAACTGGTATCGCGCTCAGGGTATCGTAATTAATTCATGGGCAGTGGTGCCCCCGCAGGATGAGGATTTTTGATTCTCTCTCCGAAGGGCTCTTGCGCTCCGCCTTTAAGGTGTTTTTAAGCAATATCCTTGTCTGAATATTTATCTGACATCTATGAGAATATCCCTTATATCACTATTTTCCATCTTACTGTTCCTTTCCGCGTGCTCTATGGTAAACGATGCCCCCGGGCAATGTGCCGCCGATGGGGATGAGGGGGTGCGCCTGAGTTTTCACCTCGTAGCATCGGATGCCGACATCTCCTCGCGCAGCGATGACTCGGGCCATGATGAAGTGGATAGCGAACTCCGGATTCCGGAAGATGCTCTCGATGTCAGCGACCTCGATATATATGTCTTCGCCCGCAGTCAGGCGAGTGCCGGACAGGAATCTCTTATCGCCCGCTACTCCCGGGGGGCTGCCGGAACCGTAATATATCAGGAAAGCCCCGGTGTCTACACCGTGACTTTCGGTATCGCCCGGAGCATCCTTGATGAGATCTCGGCGGACGCGGCATCCGATAATATCTCATTCCGTATCCTCGTGGTCGCCAACACTGCCGGCGCAGGCAATCTCACTCTCTCCGCCGATACCCCATACACTTATTCCCAAATCCTCAACCTCCTCAACGATAAAACGGTGGATATCTCTTCTCTCTACACCTCGGATGACACCGACTCCGACGATGCCGCCGATGTGTTTCGTGCCGATGCGAAGATTCCGATGTGGGGCACTACCGGATTTAATGTGAGTCTTTCGGCGCTGAAATACACTCAGTCGGAAATGGCAATATCCATCGGCGAGATATATCTGCTCCGTGCCGTGGCTAAGGTGCGTGTCATCGACAGCATCACCGGGCGCAATGCCGATGGATTCCCTTACGTGGCATCGGCGGCGATAGTAAGTTCGCGTGCGCTCGCCCTGATTCTCCCTGCCGGAGCGGAATCATACGTCAACGGATCTCAGGTACACTCCGCAAATATAATGGATGCCGACACTCCGCTGCTCAGCGACGACGCCTTTACCTACCGATTGGGTAAAATTCCGGCGGCGATGGCTTTCGATGCCGATCTCCACCCGGATGCCACCGTAAGGATCGGATATATACCCGAGCAGAAGATTGACTATGCGGATGGCAATATCGAGGCGGGACTCCCGGCATTCAGAATCCGCATGGCACTCAGCCGCAACGCCGACGGCTCAATCTCCTACCGTAATTTCCTGGTGCCGATGAAGGCTTACCGGGGCATCGCTTTTGACTTCGGCTCTGAAATCCTGCGTAATCATATATATACGCTCAGTGTCAACAGCATCACTCCGGAGGTGCTCACCGTAAAGGCCCGAATCACCCCCTGGATCGAACAGCGCCATCATATCAATCTCTAACATCACGAATCCCAATCATCCCGCAATGTCCTATACTCCCGATATTTTCTCACTCCGCAATGAGCGGCGCCAACGTTTTCTCCCGGCATGGCTTCCGGCGGTGCTGCTCCTCATCCTCTTCGCCTCATGCAGCGATGATTTAGGGGTGAAGGTCACTCCCGATGAAGACATGAAGAATAATGTAACGCTTCTGGTGCCCTCCGTCAAAGGGGTGGCTGCCACACGTGCGGAACTTGACGATAACGATGCGCAGCAGGTGCAGGAAGGTTCCGTCAGGAGCCTGACGCTGCTCGCCTATCCCGCCGAAGGGGGCAGACCCGAGTGCATACGTCTCTCCGAACCCTCTGCCCTCACTCATGAATACGCCACTTACCGACTCACCCTCAATCCGGGCGACTATCGCATTTATCTCGTGGCTAACCTGCAACCATATTCCGGCATGCAACCCGATGGCGATACCGAGGAGGATGATCTGCGCGAGATGATTCTGAACTTCTCGGCTGATAAATTGCCTAATCTCACCGACGGACTCCCCATGGCAGCCACCCCCTCCGATATACTTGAGGAACTCAACGGTGTGATCACCATCCCGGAATATAAGGCGGCTACTATCACAGCCGATCTGCACTTCTTATGCTCCAAGGTGAGGATGACCGTATTCTTCGATGCCTCCTCCGCGGAGGCGTTCTCGCACCCGGGATTCGGCTCTGACCGCCCGCTCTTTACGGAAGCATCGCTGGGTAATGTGGCTGATGCCACTATATTCGATGATACCCTCGCGCCCTCTCACGGATATTGCGGCGCACCCGCCTCGCTGACACGTATGGTATTTCCGGCTGACGTCGCCTCGGAAGAGGATGTGAAGAATTATAACACCTCTTCGCTCGATGATATGGTGCAATCGGCAGAGACTGCCGTCGCCGACCGAATGGCTTGGCAGACCACTCTCTATCTCCCCGAAAATCTCACCACTGACCCGGGCAAATGCACCAATCTCACCCTCAATGCCGAAATCGCCGCCTCCGGACGCAAGATTTCTTATAACATCCCTCTCCCGGAATTGGTCAGCGACGGCTCCGCCACCAACGCCGCTCCCCTGCGTCGTGCCCGATACCACGACATCACAGCCTGCCTGAAATCCATCGCCGGAAAGTTTGAGATGAACCTCAAGGTGTCTGAATGGACCGTGCGCAATCTCGTGCACGACCTCCACGGCCCCTATCATCTGCAGGTGGAGAAAACCGAACAGGTGCCCGTGGTGGCAGGCGAGGAGACTCACCTCTGGTATCATTCGGATGTGCCTGTAAGTTTTGAGTCGCAGCGTCAGATTATCAACGGCAGAGAAATCAATGTGCTCAACATCGAGAAGATGCCGGGCTTCGAGAATGACTCCATCATCATCACCGCCAACCCGGCGCTCCCGCTCGACTATGATCTCAATGAATCCTATTTCCATATCATAGCCGGAAATCTGAAAAAGAAGATTCAGATCTGGCCCTTCACCATCAAGCCTTTCCTCAAGGTCAGCCCGGAATATACCGAGGTGGAGGTGCGCGAGATGATCGAATCGGGCAGCAATACGCTCAATATCCCCCTGCAGTTCACCACCAACCTCAGCCAGGTAAGGGTCAATCTTACCGAGGGATGGGATGAACCGGATGCTCCCGTGGAGTTCAAGACCCTCAGCACCTGCAATTCCCCCTCTGAGTCGGAATATATATACACCGGCGATAACGCCCATGAGGGTATCGTGCGCGTAGATATGAACGGCTTCATCAAGGGGAATGCGTTCTGGTCGGACAATCACTCCCTCAAACTCCAATTCACCGCATTCGATAAGGAGGGTAACCGCTTTGGCTCCCCCATTACGGCTGAAATCAACATCATCCCCAAGCGCTTCAAATATCGCATCTATTTCCGTCCTGCCGGCGATGACTGGGCAAATCCTCATGTATATATCTATCAGAGTCTCGCGCTCCCCTATACTCTGGACAAGTCGAAAGTTGACGGTCCCTATAAGGATCGGGCAGGCAGACCTGTGGGTGGATTCGTATTCAAGAATATCGGTCAGAATTCAGAGGCGGGACTGCAATATTCATTTACCGGCAGACTCACCTTCCGCGGATGGAGCACTCAGGGCGGCCCCGCCGACAACAACCCCTACGAGGCGGCTCTCTTCAATCCGCAGACCACCGAAGGATTCTACGTGTTCGGCTCCATCACCCCCTCCTCCGGTCCCAACGCCGGAAAGACGGGCTATGGACTTAAATACATACCCCCCGCCAATCGTTCGCAATGGCTCGTAAACGGTGCCGACGAGGCTACCCTGCGCAAGCATTATGATATCGACACCGACTATATGGCCACACATCGCGGCGGTCTCACCTATCTATGTCCGCTATGTCAGGGTGAGGACACCTACAATATGAAATATCCCGGCATACGCATGATGATGTCGGAGAAGTATCCGGGATGGTGGTATGTGGATCTCTCGGAAGTGGCTACCCCGGGTAAGGCTCTCGTGATGTTTCATGACGGGCACGCTGTAGAGGGGCCGCTGCAGGTGCCCGGTCCAGGGCAACCGGGTATCCCTCTCTTCGATTACCCCGACAACGAAGGGTGGGTCTACTACACCGGCAATCAGAAAGGCGCCTTCACCGATGAGCGACCCTCCGTGGCTGCGAAATATCAGGAGGACACCTACCGCATCTATTTCCCGAAAGGGAACAAGGGTATCCGGCTGGAATTGCTCAACGCCGCCGCCAACGGCGTGCAGAGCGACCTGCTCACCGCAACTTCCCCGGCGGCTTTGAAAGGATATGATGCCGATTTCAACTATGTGGAGTTTAAACTCTCCTCTAAGTTGGCTCAGCGCAGACTCAACGCCTATCTCGTTTACTCCAACGATGCCGAGGGCTCCGGCATGCTCTCGCTCCCCGATTTCAAATCTGAAGCAGGGATCAGGACCTATACCTTCACCGCCGACGCCAACAGCCATCCCGGCAAGCCTGAAAGCGGCGATACCGACATCACGAAATACCGCATCTACTGGCAGCAATCTCCCGATGTTAAGGGCTTCAACATGTGGTTTAACACTTGGGTGATGAATAACTATGACAATGCCTCGAAAAGTTACCTCAACATACCCTACATCTCCGGATCCGAGGTGCTGAGCGGAATCACATACGATTATTATGAGTTCCAACTCCCCGCTAATGCCGCCGCGGGCAGCAGCGGCTGGCAGATGCACCTCTCTTCGGGCATTTACAGTTATCAGAAAGATGTCACTGTCGCTGACTTCGCCGCTACTGCCGCCAACCCCTCCCTGAAGTGTCTATATCGGGATGCCTGCTATAATGCTCTCCCCTACGCGCCAAACGTGTCGGGTAATAATTATCGTATCTATTGGCCAAGATATTATAACGGCAACGATATTTCCACCGCCTGGTTCTGGTCTGCCTCCAACGCCGACGGATTCTGGATCACCCCCACCGGCACAGAGAATGTAAACGGTAATCAATATTACTACTACGACTTCACCGACGCCGGAAATCTGCACACTTCGCACGGCGGTGTGATTCCGCGTACCACTCCCAGTTGGTCATCCGGAATGGCGCCCACAGGAAAGAACTGCAACTTCGAGCGCTACAGTTTCCATTACGATACGGCGGCAGGCCGCAATGTGGCGTTCGTAAACAATTCGTTTAACGGTATCGGCATCAACGGCCTTTGATTCCACCGCCGCCTATATCCTTATCGAAGATGCCTCTGCGAGGCCTCTCAAATACATCTCGCTAATATAAGATTTATTCTCCCATATAATGAGCAAGAATCATAAATATATCATAATATTCTTCGCGTTCATCACTTCGGTATTCATTATAGCGGGGTGTGCCGACAATGACTTTATCCGGGATGGATGGAGGGATTCCTCATCCCCTCTGCGCTTCCGGCTCGCCATAGCGGATATGGCGGATGTAAGTGTCGCCACCCGTGGCATCAGCGATAGCGCTTTGGCTACACTCCATATCGCCGTCTTCGCTTCGGATGCCGATGATGCCGTCATGGTGTCGGATCTGTATGAGGTGGAGGATTGGACCCTCGATTCCGACGGCATTATAACATTCGATATCACTCTTGATGAGAATGTCACCGACCGCAAGAATCTATGTTTTGAAGTTCTTGCCAATGCCGACGGCGATATACTGCCGTCGCTCGCCAAGGGTGTCACCACACGTGGCGCCCTGCGCTCCATGGAGGGGAGGCTTGCCGGCTCGGTGGGGTCGGTGCTCGCCATGAGCGGATTCTGCCGATATACCGATCTTTTCGGGCAGGATGGGAAGTATATAATCAATATGCGCCGCAATGTGGCGGCTGTGGAAGTCAGTATGCATGGCGAGGAGGAGGATACCCCGTTGAATTTCACCGTTTATGGCACTCCCGACGCGCTCTCCCCCGTGGCAGGCGCGGAGGCTCTGTGTGCCCCTGCCTCGAAGGCTGTGGAAGGTGTGGCCACTGCCGTAGCCAACGGCTCCACCACCTATATCGCGCCCCTCGCCAATACCTCCAGGGATAACCCTTTTGCACGCGATGCCAAACCCTTTATCGTGATCGAGACCCCATATAACGGGGTAACCTATTGGTATCGACTCTCATTCACCGCTCTCGATGATGAGTCCAGACCCGTGGCGCTCGACGTGCTCCCTAATCATAAATATCGTTTCTTGATCCGCAGCGTCACCGCTCCCGGATATGATTCTGCCGAAAAGGCCGCCGCAGGGGCTCCCTCTGCCGATGTGGATTATATCATCTATGATATTCAGCCGCAGATATTCAATATGGCTTCAGACGGAGTAGCCGAACTGGGTGCTTCGCGCAATATCCTCGACACTCTGGGCGATGTCTGCGAGAAGGAGTTTCAGGTGAAGTGCTTCCCGGCGCCGGCAAGTGCGGATGAACTCTCCTTCACTTCCGCCGCCGGATGGATCAGCGTAGACCCCGTCCCGGTGACTGCCCTCGCGATTGAGGATTATACCGGTCAGGCAGGAATGCTCTACACCTTCAGGGCGCGCCTGGATAAGAATACACGGCGCGTCACCCGCCACGGCAGAATCGACATCATCTGGAACGGACTCGATGTATTCGTCGATGTGGAGCAGCAACGGAGTTTTATCGCCGACCGCCATACCGCCGTGACTCTCGACATCCGCGAAGCCGACGGAAGCCTTTGCAGACGCATCACCGATTACTGGACCTTCCTCAACGGCGAGGGCACCATTCTCGACCCCGGTACTCCCGGACGCTCGCTTACCGCCCCTATCCTCTACGGCATCTCCGCAGAAGTCAACGGCGGCGCGATTCGCACCCACGGTCTGCATTTCCCGGTCATGAACGGTGGCAGACACTATGAGTATTCCATTATCCCCGATTTCTCTGCCGCCGGCGGAGCCGCCTATTACAGGATAGGACTCTCCGAGGGTTGCCGCTTCGCTTCAAATATCGAAATCCCTTCAGGCAATATCCCCCTCGGCAATCCCGCTACGGTAAAATTTCACAATGATTCGTTCGATATCGCTATGGAGGAGGGGGCAATCACCATTTTCGCCTATAATGCCGCCGGCGAGGAAATAGACGGTTACACTCTCGATGTATATCATCTCGGTTTCTTCGATTGGAGCGACTATCCCGATTATCGTTCGGACCGTACCAATCGCCCGCAGATCGAACAGGCTTGGTATTACTACGAAGTGATAGAGTTTGCCACCCCCGACGGCTCTACCTATTGGCTCGACCGCAACCTCGGGGCGAGATCAAACGGATTCGACATTATCGGCAGCGACGGCAACACTATCTTCGCCGCTGAAGATTCCTACCCCTTCCTGGGCGGAGATGGGAGTGCCGCGGGCGGAATCTATAAGCGTGTGGCTGCCGAAAGCAATACCTACGGCGACCCCTCGCGTATCGACTCTTTCGGACCCGCGGGATATTGCATCCCCACTATGTCGAAATATAACGAATTACGCGATTCCCACAGTTTCATCACCTCCCGTTCGTACTCGCCGGCAATGACCACATATTATACCGCCTACTATCAGACTCCCTCCGGACGACGCGTCTATTTCCCCAAGGCGGGACAATATCAGGACAATGTGCTCGCCTCGGAAGGCAACATGGGGTATTACTGGACCCTTACCGCCGCCACCGGTTTTGAGAAGGATGAAATAGGCAAGTGGCTCTCCACGCTCGTGATTTCCGGAAATTCCACATACTTCTCGCAGGCTCGTCTCATAAATCCTGAGAGCGGAATGTCGGTACGTCTGGTAAACCGTACGGATGAAGAAGAGACCTATCATCAGACCGTCTGGACAGGCATGGGCGCCCCCCACGTGTTTCTCAATCGCGGCAACGT
>CAMWSV010000075.1 GCA_947177015.1 uncultured Porphyromonadaceae bacterium | reverse complement strand
CAGCGTTCGGCATATAACTTCCAGTATGCAGCCATTCATTCACAATGTGCGGGACATCACTCTCAGTGTACGGGAAAAGAGAGGCGCGGACTGAAGTGTTAAAAATAGATTTTTTTGTAAAAATATGTTTAAAATACATTAAAAATCATTATATTTGCATATTCTTAGCGCGGATTGCAACCAATTCCCGCTAAGTTATCGTCACCGGAAAAACTCAATTTCATGACTTCTACAAAGGCACGTGCACTCTAACGCATTAGGTATCATAAGGTTCGATTACTTCACTTCTCCTCTGAAAGCCGTCGGACTGTCTTGTTATGTACTTACCCTTTGCCACATTCCCTGCCGCCTCTCACCCCGCTCCTCAAAAATTCTCCTCATCAACTCGCCGACGGGATCCCGGCAACGCACACCCTCCCCGGGCGCCTGAAAAACTAAGGAAACAGAGATAATAAACATAATATTTTTAACCCAAGTAGAACTAAATTAATTCCTGCATGAAAAATTACACTTTTCATCTGAATCGGAAATTCTGGGTCACTATCGCGATGGTAGTAGCCTTAGCATTTCCTGCTTTAGCTCAAAAAATCACCGTGAAAGGTACGGTAATTGATGAGTATGGCGAACCCCTGATCGGCGCCACTATCATGCAAAAAGGTACCTCCAACGGCACTGCCGCTGACTTCGACGGCAACTTTGAGTTATCATGCGACCCGAATGCCATTCTCGTGGTTAGTTACGTGGGATATGATCCCATGGACGTGCACGTGAACGGACGTCACGAAATCCAGATCGAAATGAAGGAGAACGCGACGATGCTCAACGAAACCGTAGTCATCGGTTACGGTACTGTGAAGAAAGCCGACGCTACCGGCTCCGTGGCTATCATCAAGCCCGACGACGTGGATGCCGGTATCTCTACTTCCGCTCAGGACCTCCTCGTAGGTGCAAGCCCCGGTGTGGTAGTTACTACCTCTGGTGGTGACCCCACAGGCAACGCTTCTATCCGTATCCGTGGCGGTTCTTCGCTCTCTGCTTCCAACGACCCGCTGATCGTAATCGACGGCGTGCCCCAGAGCAACCAGAGCAACGGCAGCGGTGCCAACGCACTCACCATGCTCAACCCCCAGAATATCGAGTCAATGACTATCCTTAAAGACGCTTCCGCTACTGCAATCTACGGTTCCCGCGCGTCAAACGGTGTCATCCTCATCACCACCAAGAAGGGTGCCAGCGGACGTCCGCAGGTTAACTTCGCGGCAAACTTCCACGTAAACACCGCCCGCAAGACTCTCAAGATGATGCGCGCCAGCGAATATGTAGACCTCATCAGCCAGTACGGCAACGACCGTGCCAACCAGATGCTCTACGAAAACCTCGTGGATCCCACCCTCGGCTACGAAGCAGGCACTCCCTACAACCTCTATGACACCGACTGGCAGAAACAGGTGCTCCGCACTGCTTTCTCTCACGACTACTCTCTGAGTGTAGGCGGCACAGCAGGTTTCCTCCCCTACCGCGTCAACGCTTCTTACACCAACAACCAGGGTATCATCAAGACCTCTTCGATGGAGCGTACCACTGTAGGCTTCAACCTCACTCCGAAGTTCCTTGAAAATCACCTCAGCGTCGCTCTTAACGCACAGGGCTCTTACGTACGCACCGGCAACGCCGCAGGCGTAGTGGGCAATGCAGTTGGCATGGCTCCCGTATATCCTGTATATAAGGATTACTCTATGCTCGACGCCAACATGCCCAATGCCTTCAACGGATACTTCAACATCCTCCAGACTACCGGACGCCCCGAAGATAACGCTTCTGAAAACCCTGTCCAACTCCTCATGGACCGCCATGAAGTAGGCAAGACTCTCAGTTCTACAGGCAACATCCAGATCGACTACTCTCTGCACTGGCTCCCCGAACTCCACTTCAACCTTAACCTCGGTTATCAGGTTTCGAAGAACACCCGTAAGGGCGACACCGCCGCTAACTCTGTGCAGGCATGGAGATCTAACTATAAAGACGGTGCCGGTGTACACAACAACTGGTACGAACTCCAGCGCAACACCAACCTCTCTTTCTTCATGAACTATAAGAAAGAGTTCGACGCCATCAAGTCTAACCTCGACGTAACTCTCGGCTACGACTGGCAGCGCTTCGACTATCACGGCTGGGAAGACTATTACATCAGCACTCTGGGCTATGACATGAACTATTCAGGCGGCATCTACTCTCTCACTCCCAACCCCGCTACTGAAAGCCACATAGGCCATGCCTACGAAAACGCTCCCGTAAAACGCTGGGGCAATATCAACCAGTTGGTATCATTCTTCGGTCGTATCAACTACTCTTTCGATGACTCTTACCTCCTTACATTCACTCTCCGTGACGACGGTTCTTCCCGCTTCTCGAAGGCTAACCGCTGGGGTCTCTTCCCCGCTCTCGCTCTCGGCTGGAAGATCAACAACATGACATTCATGGAGCGCACACGCGGCTGGCTCGACGAGTTCAAACTCCGTCTCGGCTGGGGTGAGACAGGTCAGCAGGATATAGGTCAGTACTTCGGCTACCTCCCCATCTACACTGATTCTTATCAGAACGGCTTCCACTACCTCGACCCCGTCAACCCCATTAACCCCGACGGCTCTTACAACTGGGTCAACCCCCTCTACCCGCAGGCTTCAAACTCCGACCTCAAGTGGGAAACAACAACTACCTGGAACGTAGGTATCGACATGGGATTCCTCAACAACCGCATCACTCTTGCTGCTGACTGGTATCTCCGCAATACACGCGACCTCCTCTCTTACGTGCCCACTTCCACAGCCAATACCGCCAACTACGGCTGGCGCAACATCGGGTCGATGGAAAATATCGGTGTCGAAGTCACTGTAGGCGCTAAGCCCGTAGTTACTCCCGACTTCACATGGAACACTGCAGTCAACGTTTCCTGGAACAAGAACAAGATCACCAAACTCCAGGGCGAAGGCACTGACTCCGCTATCTCCGCCATCGACCTCCCCTCCGGCACAGGTGGTTACCTCGGTTGGCACATCGTAGGTCAGCCCGCATTCACTTTCATGGTTTACGAGCAGGTTTACGACAATAACGGCGACCCCATCGAAAACCAGTATGTTGACCAGAATGCAGACGGCATCATCAACGACCAGGACCTCATCATGTACCACTCAAGAGACCCCAAGGTGACTCTCACATGGAACAACAACTTCTCATGGAAGGGCTGGGACCTCGGTATCTCACTGCGTGCTAACATCGGCAACTACGTTTACAACAACCTCAAGTACTCCAACTCACGTGTCTACAACGTATCTGCCGCTCAGTACCAACTCGGCAACCTCCTCTCCAACACACCCCTCTTCTACAACCCCTCCAGCGCTCAGTTGCTCCCCCTCTCAAGTTACTTCGTGGAGAACGCTTCATTCCTGCGCTGCGACAACATCACTTTGGGCTATACATTCCGCAACCTCTTCCAGGACCACATGACCCTGCGTCTCTTCGCTGCGGTGCAGAACCCCTTCGTGATCACTACATTCTCAGGTATCGATCCTGAAGAGTTCGGTGGTGTCCAGAACGACCCGTATCCGCGTCCCATCACTACTTCTCTCGGTATCGTGGCTACTTTCTAATCATTTATTTTCATTCGAATCGTTTTTTTCAACATGAAAAAGATAAATAAATTTTTTCTAAGTCTCGGCATTGCGGCAAGCGCCTTCGGTTTGTCTTCTTGCGTAGGCGACCTCGATCTTCAGCCGCGTGACCCGAGCGAAAACACAGATGTCTCCAACGACATGGATCGTGTCTTCGCCGATCTCTACCTGCAGTTCGCCACATACGGCGCCAACGGTGATTCTCCCGTAAGCGGCTTCGACGGCGGTATGGCTGCTTTCCAGCGTGCAATGTTCATCGCTGAGGAAATCCCCACCGATGAAGCATCATGGCTCTGGGACCCCGCTGATTACGGTTTGCCCTACAACGGCGGTCTCTTCAACCCCAACCAGGGATGTCTCTACGGCTTCTATTCCCGCCTTATGATCAACATCACCCTCTGCAACCAGTTTATCCAGAGTGTTGACAACGGCACTTTCAATCTCGATGCCGAGGGTCAGAAGCGTGCCGAGGAGTATAAACTTCAGGCTAAGGCTCTCTGGGGCGCATGCTACTATTACATGCTCTCTTTCTACAATAACGTGCCTTACGCCGACTACACTACTCCCGTAGGCGCCATGCCCGCTCAGTTGCCCCGTAAGGAGGTTTACGATCGCGTCACTTCCGAACTCGAAGCAACTCTTGCGGCATTCGGCTCAGACTATCAGACCAAGTACGGTTTCGCAGGCCCCGAAATGCTCGAAGCAGTGCTCGCCAAGATCTACCTCAATGCCGAGGTATTCTCCGGCACTCCGGCTTGGGATAAATGCTATGCTCACTGCAAGAATATCATCGACAAACTCGGTAAGGGCGGCTACTACGGCAACGGTCTCGCCCGCGCTTACGGCGCTCTCTTCGGTGCAAACAATGATATCTATGCTCTCGGCAACCCCGGCAGCGAAGTCAACGAAATCATCTGGACCATCGCAGGCAACGAGGTGGAACTCACCGGCTTCAGCGGCGCTAACTTCCTTACCGCAGGATGGATCGGCACCAACGGCGTGACACAGACAATGGGTGTTCCCACTCAGGTTGAAGAGGACAACAACAAGGTGTTCGAAAACGCCGACGGCGAGCCTCAGTTCTATACTTATTATGAAGACGATGAAAAATTCCAGGTTGCACAGAGGCAATACGATGATGTGATAAGCGATAAGAAAATTGCCTATATGGTTGTGATCTCCGAGACTATCAACGGTGTTCACTACTCATTCGACCCCGCTCAGCAGGCATATATCGCTCAGGACTGGTACAACTGCGGCAACGGCTGGAAGTGTATGGTGGGTCGCAAATCATTCATCCGCAAGTTTGAATGGGACGACGTGAACATGTCTGTAAGCGCCGACCGCCGCGTTGCCAACTGGCAGACTTCAAAGAACGGCTTTAGCGTAGAGAATATCTCGCTCGTAGGTGATGACTGGGGCAATAACGGCTACCTCTGTCCGAAATACACCAACTGGGCTTACAACGAAGACGGCACCATCAATAAGGACCTCTCGCCCAAGAACACCAGTTCCACAGCAGGCGACTACGCCGTGATCCGTCTGGCAGAAATCTATCTCACTGCCGCCGAGGCTATCCTCAACGGCGGTGGCGGCACTCAGGCTGAGGCTCTCCAGTATGTGAACTGGATCCGCGAACGCGCCTACGGCGACGCTCCCGGCGCTACCGACCACCACTGGCTCACCCTCTCCATGCAGGATCTCCGCGACGAACGCTGTCGCGAACTCTATCAGGAAAATGTACGCCGTACTGACCTTATCCGTTGGAACCAGTGGTGCACCGGCTACACCTGGGAATGGAAGGGCGGCACAAGCCAGTCAGGCACCAACCTCCCAGAATATACCAAGTGCTTCCCCCTCCCGACCCGTGTGATGACAGCATCTACTTTCCAGCAGACTTCCGGTTATTAATTGTGACTTAATTCTGACTTAAGAAAAATGAAAAATTTATCAATAATTTGTGCTTTGGTTGCTGTGATCCTCGGCATCACTTCCTGCAAGCAGGAGGAGAACCCGAAATATCACACTCCCACTACGTTCACCATCAATGAACCCGCACTGAAGAATCAGGCTTTCCAGACTGCCAACGACATGACGGATCCTGCCACCTTCAACCTCTTCTGTTCGCAGCCCGATTACGGATTCTCTGCCATATGCAATTATTCGGCTCTCGTATCGCTCGACCCCGAGGCTGAACTCGACCAGTGGATCGAACTCGCAAACACGACTCCCACAAACGCCAACATGGCAATCCAGACTTTCGAACTCGGCGTAGCCCTGAATCAATTGCTCAACGTGGAGAATCAGGAGGATTTCAACGACCGCAATCTCGGCACTACTCCCCAGACCTGCTACTTCCGCGCAGTATGCGAAATCCCCGGCATCGAAGGCTCTCGCATCGTCAGCAGCAACGTAGTGTCTTACAATAAGGTTCTGATTCAGTATGCCGAGAAGAAACCGGGTTGGATCTACATCTGCGGTAATATCCAGAACATCGAAACCGGTGAAAACAACAAGTTCACCACTCCGAGCATAGCCAACCTCGACGCATACAACGCCAACTGGGCTCTCTACGAACCCCAAGACATGATCGGCCAGAAACTCTATGTAGGCACCTTCAACCTCGTATCTAAAGAGGACGACTTTAAAGAAGACATGGATAACTTCAACGAAGGCAACGTCGATGCTTGCTCTCAGTTCCGCTTCTTCACCCAACTCCTCGGATGGTCGCGCGACGCATCACTCGGTTCTAATAGTGAAGACTTCTTCGTATTCCCCATCACCGATAAATGGGAATCAGGATATAGCGGCGAGGTAATTGACCAGGGTCTCGGCAACTGGGGTATCTTCGTGCCCTCAGGAGTGCAACCCGTGACTATCGTCGTTGACGTTCCGAATCTCAAAATCTTTGTCAAGGAAGGTGTCCACGAAGTAACATTCGTAGGTCGCGATCCCGAATTCAAATAATTTTTAATGTTAACTGTGAGAAATGGAGCGTTGCTCCTGAATAGCCCCGCTCCCTTTCTCACATCTCAACATACTTACTGAAAATTTTATGAAAGGTTTAAAATTCATATCAGCCTTCGCTCTGGTTCTGGGTCTGGCAGCATGCGATAACTACGACCTCCCCAACCCTCCCGGCCAGACTTATCCGCAGCCGGATGGATACCTCACCGATTCCGACCTCCAAATCGCTATCGCTCCTGAGGCTATCAACCTCGTGCAGGCTAACGAGGCAAACATCGAGCCCACAGTTGCCACTATCGAGCAACTCGACAATTTCCCCGCTGAGTACTCTCTCAGCGTCTATATGGAAGTTGCCTCCAACGACGCTTTCAACCCCTCCGCTGTGATTGCCGCTACAGTTAACGGCAACAACATCTCCGTCAACCCCGACGCCCTCAACGGCGCCATCCAGCAGGCGATTACCAAGAAGCCCGGCACTTACACCATTAATGCCCGCTACATCGCCTACGCTACTCTCGGCTCCACCAATCTCCGCATCGGCGGCCTTGACGCTACCTACGGCAACGGCACTATCGACGTGACTACCCTCAACGCAGCCAAGGACATCGAAGATGCTTATTATCTCGTGCCCTGCGGCGCAGACGGCACTCCCGACTTCGCAAAGGCTGTCGAGATGAACAATACCGCAGGCAACGTCTCAGGCTACGACAATCCGGAATTCGCTATCCAGATCGATGTGCCCGAGACTGAGGATTACTTCTTCATGATCGCTTCCGCTTCGGCTTACGAAGCAAAGGATGCCGCCGCTCTCTACGGCTGTAACCCCGCCGAAGACAACCTCAGCGGTAAACTCTCGGTAGGCTCTAAGGTAGGCGAACTCCCTCTCAAGGGCTCAGTGCTCATCACAATCAATATGGAGCAGGATTCTTACTCCGTAAACTTCGCCTTCGCCAATATCTTCCCCATCTCAGGCAGCACAGCCGTCAACAACTCAATGTGGCTCTACACCGATAACTTCATCAACTACTACGGCGTGACCGCCATCAATCAGAGATGGGCTATCTACACTCAGGCTGATAAGCAGGGCGTGAAGTTCACTGTCAACCCCGCTGTAGAACCTATCGTAAGCGAAAACGGCTTCGAACAGAGCGGTGAAATCATGATGGCTACCGACAATTCGTCGATTTCGGCTCCCGTCAAGGCAAACACCCTCTACTACGTTGACGTTAACCTCGTGCAGAACACTTACACCATGAAGGCTCTCACCACTCTCGGCATCGTAGGCAACCACAACGGCTGGAACGAGAAGGAGTCACTCCCCCTGACACCCTCACGCGACCTCAAGACCTGGACCGCCACCGACGTTGAACTCGACGGCGAATTCAAGATCAACGCCAACGGCGCTTGGGATTATGATTTCGGCGGCGCAGCAGTAGAAACCTCCAACGGCGCTCACGTCTACAACCTCCAGTTCAAGGGTGGCAACATGAGCATCGAAAAGGGCACTTACGACGTCAAAGTTGACTTCTCTACAATGCCCTACGTGATGACAATCACCAAAAAGTAATCCACCGGGGAAATCACTTCCTCCCGCAATAAAAGAGAGCGCCCTCCACGGCGCTCTCTTTTTTTTCACCTCTCCTCTTATTTTATGCCGATAATTATGTCACTAATATTAACATTATGCCATCTCCTCGGCAATAATTTTAATATAATTTCAAAAAAAATCCAAATATTTTTTGAAATTATCAAAATTTATTTCTAAATTTGCGAAGAATTATACCAATGAGAACTCATAACACCGACTCATACTCGCATAGCAGTACCCGTCAGATTCAGGTTTTCAGTTATAATCGGCTTTTTAATACCTTGATTAAATCATAACTAACAATAATCAACTTTAACTAAAAAATTCTTTAAAATGAAGAAATTTTACGCATTCGCGGCAGCGGCACTCATGGCAGTGGCTGCCAACGCTCAGACTCTTTACATCGTAGGCGCAGGCGATGGCCTCGGCTGGACTCCCGATGAACCCGCAACTATGGAGATGGTAGGCGGCAACTACGTAATGGAAGTCAGCAACCTCACTCAGTTCAAACTCTCTACTGTAATGGGCGACTGGGCAACATGGAACACCGGCGCATACGGCTGCAACTATGGCGAACAAGCCGGCGTAGCAGTTGCTCTCGAACCCGGCTACACAGAAAACATCAACACTCCCTGGAAAGGCGACTACACTATCACAGTAGCAGCCGACCTCTCTATAATCACCCTCACTACCAATACTCCCAAGCCCTCTGAAGACGCTCTCCCCGAAATCTACTTCCGTGGCGACATGAACTCTTGGAACCCTGAAGCCGCTTGGCAGTTTGAGGCTCTCTCTAAGACTACTTTCCGCTTCGTATGTGCCGAAGGTCAATCTATCAAGGTAGGTGAAGGATTCAAAGTTGCTGACGCTGACTGGAATAAATACAACTATGGCAATGGCAGCACTGTAATCTTCGACATGGAGAATGAAGTCTTCCATAATGGCGAAAACATGGCTATTGATGAAGAATTCAACGGTATCGCTTGGCTCAATACCGATATCGAAGGCGCTGCTTTCCTTACACTCTCTAACGACAAAACTTACACTCCCGACTGGTTCGATCCCTCTGCTGTTGAGGCTATCGACGTAGAAAACGCTCCCGTTTACTACTTCAACCTCCAGGGTGTACGTGTTGAAAACCCCGCTAACGGTATCTTCGTTAAGGTGGTTGGCAACAAGGCTACTAAAGTGGTAAAATAATTCCCACTTCCTGATTAGAACAGTTTTTTCATTAAGAAAAGTTTGTTGTTAATAATGAGCGGCACTCCCTTTTTCACTCAGGGAGTGCCGCTCCCTTATATAC
>CAMWSV010000074.1 GCA_947177015.1 uncultured Porphyromonadaceae bacterium | reverse complement strand
ATTAAATATTACTACTCGGTCTGAATGAATTTGCTCGTGGCTCTGAAATTTCTTAGCATTATTCTGTAGAACCTCAATTCCATCGCGGGTCTCATTGACGAAATCCTCATAATTATAGAGGTCGTTTTCGAGCGCGAAGATACGCTCCTCATGGTCTACGTTCTTTTCTTCGAGGACCTTTCCGCGACTGCCTGCGAATGCGGAAGTAGGGGTCTCGCCAATTACTACACCACCGCCGATGTCGGCGAGAGCGGTTCCGCTCCAGCGGTAGAGTTTATCGGAAGAAGTATCAAGGTAGAGTTTGTCGCCCTGCGGGATTCTGCCTGAGGCATCAGCCACACCGAAAGCGTCGCCGTCTGCCCAGTTGTTGTAATACTTCCTTACACCATCGGCTTCAATCACGCGCAGAAGGAAAGCCTTGCGAAGTTTGGCATATATCACATCGCAACCTTCATCAGTAGAGTAATGACCCGACGACTGACTTGTAATGCCTTTAATCTCGGTATCTACGATGGAGTGAAAATCCTTTACGTCATCGAGTGTGCCGGGTATGTACTGTGCAGGGATTCTGTTACCTGCGAGCGGAGCGATAGTCTTGCCGATATTGTCATTAATCGCCTTGATTCC
The DNA here is from genome assembly GCA_947177015.1 of uncultured Porphyromonadaceae bacterium. GTDB lineage: Bacteria > Bacteroidota > Bacteroidia > Bacteroidales > Muribaculaceae > Lepagella. The sequence continues at coordinate 9,013 of CAMWSV010000074.1, read as the reverse complement.
CTTCTGATTATCGGCAATCGCCTTATCTCTGTCAGCGTCAGCATTGATGATACTGTCAACAATATACTCGATTGACTCAATATTGCCCCTCAACTCTTCCTTATCCTTTTCATGTGTTTCCTGAAGAATGTCAATAGTCTGATTTGCGGATGCAATGTCACTCGCATTTCTCTGCGCTGTCACTCTTACAGTGTCGAGATTCCTGACGTGCTGCACGGTCATTAAACCTGCTGACTTATCGGTTGCCGCCGGGATGTTCGTCTGCTTCGCTACCCCGTAAGTAGACACACTCAATACTCCCCCATCTTCGCTAACGGAGAAAAAGAGGTCGTGAAGTCGGTCGCCTGCGAGGACGAGTTTGCGTTCTTTCGGGTCGTCAGAGTCATTCCAGCGATAGAGGAGGCCGCTCCCCTTGTTGAGGTACAATTTCCCTGCCGTCGGCTTGCATACCATCCCCTCCGTTGCTCCGAATTTGAATCTATCCTCCCAATCAAGATAGTATTGATTTTCAGTATCGGTGAACACCTGCAACACGAGACCGCGGAGCGATTCGTCATATATCACACCGCAACCCTCGTCAGTGCTTTTATATGGCGCCTTCCCCTCCATATATCGTGATGGAGCGTAGAATGAATCCACCTCTACATAGTTACTGATGAGGGATTGCAGGATGTCCTGCTCTATGCCTGCAACGGCAAGTGAAAGGATAAGGTCACGGAGTGTTTTATAGGTAATCCGCCTACCACCCCATATCTCGAAACTGTCATCATCCCGAAGTGATTTTACCAGGGGAAGTTGACTGATTGTGCGCGAATTGGTGCGTACTGATGAAAGCACCATATCAACGATGCTCTGAATCTGATCTTCTGTAAGGCTGATGCTCATATCAATAGTCTTAAATTGTTATCTTCCATAATGCGGTAGTTCTGATATCCTCCAGTGCGTCGTATGATCGCCTGATTGCTCTGCTCAAGAACCGGATTGAGATTTACAGACTGCTGCAAGGTCTGCGTGAATACGAAACTATTCACTCCCTCCAATTGCACCGTCATTTCAGGCACATTGGATTCTTTTCTCGTATATTTCACTCCGTCAAAATAAACGTGGGAGCATACGAGAATGCGGTTCAGCATCTCCCCGAACCATACCGGCACGCCGACATTACAACCTAACGTAAATCTCTTCTGCGTCGATTCAAGGCCGTAAAGTTGAGCAATGTCGGCAAAAGGTGTCACGAACTGCTCGTTGTCAACACTGAACGCCCAGTTGCTATCCTTAAATCCACCCGGCACCCGGAAGTCAAAGAAATATTGCATTCTGTCGATGAAGAAAACAGCGTCATTGCGCTGGCGGTTATTCTTCATCGAGTATTGAATCAATGTGGTATCCTTGAGTAACCGCTCATCATCGGTGACTCTGAAAGGTTCGGATTTGCCGATTCCTGCTATATCGACGGAATATATGCCGGGGGATAGTGCGATTGTGGTAAATTTAAGCCACGTCTCTTCATTCATCTGCCACGAGTTGAAAAGAATCTGATACAGCACATCTCCCGTTTCCTCGTCAATCACACGCGCATCGACATACTCATCTCCGTTGCAGATTACCTGAAGAAGTATCTGGTCGGAGGTGGCAAAAGTCTGAACATATTCGCTATCTATCCCGTCAGCCTTACGGCTGATGAAGAATAACGGCGTGAATGGTGAAACTATCATATCTTAATATCCTTTACAATAAGTTTGTATCTCACGGCTTCCTCCTTGGCATATCTGACATCTACTTCCTTGATGTACCCGCTATATGTGATACCATCAGAGTCAGTCACAGTAATGAGTTCGTGCATCTCTCCCAATGGTTCGACTTCGTCAGTTGTAAATTCCACTACGCCACATGTCGCAATCGGTGTGTCCACGACCATATCTTCGGTCATTGACTCCCCTCCGATTGTAATCTCACTATTCCCTGTGGAGGATGCAAATGTCAGTTCAAGTCGGTCTGCCTGCAATCCGATTAATCCGGCATTGGCTCTTATGCACGCCATCGGCGAGAAATCCCCGTTGAATACGGAATCGGTCAGCGTTCCATTGATCTTAATGGATCGGTCAGGAATCAACATGCCATTAACCTTTACGCACTTGACAAAAAACACATCCTGGTCGCTCTGATTGTCGGTTGTATCATTCCCTCTTTTCTGCACTGCAAATTCAATGCCGTAGGAGTCGGCTCGATATTTACTGATCAGGCTGAGTTTCTTATCGCTCACGGAACATCCGGTGGTATAGGTATTACTGAAATTAAACTCATCACGCCCGTTGATACTGCCGTATTCTTTCTTATCATACCCTGCCGTTACACTCGAATATATCACGCTCGTGTCTACTGAGTATTCAACATTCGTACATAATTCGATATGATTTATATCAGCGTACTTGTCAAATAACTCACTGCGGTGGAGGAAATGAACCTCTACCCCATCAATTATTTCATATACATATCCGAATACTGCCGACATCCATTCGGCAAATTCATTGAATGAGGAATAGAATTTTGCGCCCGTAATACCGCGGGCACTCTCAGCAGCCATGAGATAGGTCCCGGCGATGCGCGGGTCGTAGTCACTTATCTCTACAAATACCTCGCTATCGTCAGTGATCATCTTCCGGAGCAGCGCCAATGCGATACTATCGGGCTTGAATACATCTATATCCACTCTCCTGCCTACTCCTAGCCACTTGAATACGAAATTACTTCTGATAAATCTTATATTAACCTGCGGATGATCAGGGGTAAGTTCCGCGTCAATGAATACCTTATCTCCGGCTCTCAAATTAAGTCTCACAGTTCCGCGCCTTGAATCGCGAAAGTGGTCATACACAGTTTTCCCCGTGCTGACCCAACAATATCCGTACTGACCATCCCTATATTTCCATTCGTAGACAATCCCGTCAACGGTGGCAAAGCAGGATTGCGAACCCGTCGGCATTTTTGGCATTGAAGCCTCATCCGGATATGAGGGGATACTGTCATCAGCGTTCCGGTTGGTTATTTCGATATTGTTGACTCTGGCTATCGTACCTCCATTAGAGGGGTTGACAATAGTTCCGTGGCGGTCGATATGTACGCCGAGTGTTACACTACCGAACGATCTGATATAGGTACACCATTCAAGGTCGTAGTCAAGGTCTACGACAATATCTTCAGTGACTTCAAATAGATAAGGCTCTCCGTCGGGGTCTTGGTCGTCATTCCAATTCATAATCCCGGCAATGGCTATCTCATTTGCAGTATTGCCGATAAAGGGGAGCACGCCCCTATCGAAATAGACAACTATATCCGCGCTATCATCGAACTCATCGCCTTGTGTGAGTTGATACGTTAGACTCTCCTGCATCGGTATGCGGTTAAACGCAAGTATGCCGTCACGGCTTATCTCCGAGCCTATCGCAAATTCATACTTCGTGCTTTTGTTAGCCTTGATAATCGCCTCCAGACTATTGTCGACGCAGTTTATTTTCAGCGTATGCGCATCCCAACTGATCGTCGAGAAGTTGAGCGGGCAACGGAATACTTCATGATACCTCCAGCGGTCGTCTAAGACGAGTATGGAGATTGATGCCTCAGCATTGAATCTATCTTTTAAATATGCTTTGAGTATAATTTCTCTGGCTTCGTTCACAAATACAAACTCCGAACTGCACGAGCGTACGACACCGTCATAATTTGAACGCCGGAATGTGTACAGCACATCCCCCCAGTTTGACAAATCATCATCCTGAAGCGGGTATTCAACATCACCGATGTGTAAGACGTATCTTGTGAGCATATTTACTTTAGTTAGTTATTCTAAGCAAAAGTAAATAAAAATCACACCGATTCGGAATTTATATCAACCCTCGGAAAAGAAGACAAGCGCATTATTCAGTTTAACCTACTGACTATATGAATAATGCGCTCAAATCTTTAATATACCTCAGTTTTACTCGTATCAAGGATGAGATTCTCAGTCTTGAAGCATCTGAAGGCCTGCTTCTCTACGTCGAAATAAGACATGGTTTTATATGACGGCTTGGTGATCCGTTTCGCTCCGAGGGAGACACCGGCAGGAACATTCTTCAAAGTTCCGAGTGCTTTGCGTAATGTGCCGTTTGCTTTGAAGTAGTAAAATTCAACCACTCCGTCTCTCATGGATTTCGCAAGGCGGTAGAGTTGCCATGCCTTGAGCATGCAATCTCTCCATTTACATTTGGTCGCTTTCCAAATCTGCCATGCATACTTCATCACTCTTGCACGGAAATTATTCTTTGTTGCCATAATTAAAAGGTTAAAGGTTTGACTATTAGTTAATTATTATAATGCAAAGTTAACCATTTAAATCTAATTATGCAATCAGAATAATCACCATTTAACGTCTGATAATCACAATTTTACCACCTTAACATTTAATAACGATTACCATTTTCCAGCACTCTGCGGAGCATTCTGCGCCCGGCGAATATCCTGCTCTTTACAGTGCCAAGCGATATACCTACAATCCGCCCTATCTCATCATAGTTAAATCCCTTGGCATAAAGCAAAACACACTCAATACACTGAGATCTGCGGGCACATTGCCGGATAATTGATATTATTTTCGTTGCAATCGCGCGGTTGTCTGTTCGGTTGTCGCTCTCATACCGGGCTGAATCCTCATAGCCGGTAAACTTCACACACTTGCGGCGTGCATACTGCGTCTTGAAGGTATTCTCCATTATCGTGAGAACCCATGGCTTGAAATTCCTCTCATTATCAAACTTTTGGGAATGACTCAGACATTTGCAGATTGTCTCACTCGCAAGATCTTCGGCATCATTGAGGTCGGAATAATAAAGCATTGCCTTCTTCCGAATCCATCCGATATGCCGAATCACAACTTCATCAAGATTCATTGCCGGATGCTTAAGACTTCAACCTCTTGATTACTGCATCCCTCTCTCGCTGGCATTGAATCTTAAGACTGCGTGCGGTCTGATGCAACCTCTCGATCGTGAAGTCTATATTCGGCCGTCGGGCTAATATCCGTTTTATGGACCTCAGTTCCGACATTATGATGTCACACTTAATCTCTACTCGCGTCAATCTCGATGGATTGCGCCTCATGTTTAATCGTTTCTTCATATTCCTCGCATTTGGTGGATGCAAAGAGTTACAAATGAAAAGCGATTAAGTGCGGTCTGGATATTATAAAATATGGGAACCTACCACGATAAGCAGATTCCCATATATTGCCGGAATGTATTTTTTTTTATTTCTTCATCGCCTGCCTACGAGCCTTTATTTCGAGGTTATGTCTGGCTACAAGATGAGCGTAGACTGTAGCCTTCATCTTCGATGTGTCAATCTGAAATTTAAAATGAGCCATCAGCGCTGCTGTCTGAGCGTCAAATTCACGCCGGATATCCGTAGATCCGGATGTATTCTCATTCTCTTTGGTATCGGCTTTCTCAATGGCATACTTGGCACGTTCATATCGCGAATCAACCTCTGCCTGCAACCGCTGAGGATTCATGGATTCCGCACTTATCCCATACTCGCAAAGAATTTCACGCACTCGGTTATACTCCTTCATCTCGGCAAGGTTGCGACAGATGCTGAATAACGCAAAGTTTAATTTTGCCTTCATTATTTCCTCAGTCTCGATCAGGTAATTCTTCGCGCCTGCCGGATCTGCAATTTCTTTATACTCCAGAATAATATTGCGTATTGTATTTACAACACTCAACGAATCACCCTCCACCTCGCCGAGGATAGAGCGGCCTCCGCTTACAAGGACAATAAATTGACCGATTGTCAAGTCTTCAAGTTTTACCATATTTTTTAATTGATACTGTTTTTGAAGATGTCATATCGCGCAAGCAAGGAGTCCTTATGTTGTTGTCTGGTCTGATACTTCAGCAACGAAATCATTTCAGACACACCCCTGCGGATAGCCGCATCGTCGTAAGTCTTATACTTTCGCTCTATTGGTACCGGAGTTGTCGCAAGAGTGAGATTATTGCTGAGTGTTGAGGTATCAGGCAATACCACCGCGCCTGCCGGAATATCAACAAGGGTTGGTTTATCGGGTGTCAGCCACGCATCACCGCCGTAAAGTACAACTTCAGCACGTCCGCCATCACCTACGATAGCCGGACCGCCCTTGTGATAGTCCGTCCCTTTGGCATATTTCGGGATAGGTGTCGCTGCAATGGTTGCCATTTGAACTGCGCCAAGTGCGCCGACAACAATCTGCATAGGCAATGCTGCAATTCCCAAATCAGCCCATAATTTCATAATGGCTAAAGCCGTATTTATTCCAGCCTGCGCAAGACTGTTCATCTTATCCCATACTGCCTGCTTATGTTTGAGCGCCGCTTTCTTCTTTTCGAGTTCCTCGGTCTTTTTGGCGGTCTTGGTTTCAGCCGCTCTCTTGCGTGCCTCGCCCTCCTCTTCGGTGATTACCTGTCTACTCACAAGTTGCTCAATCCGCGACAATTCCTTATCAGAAGCCTCAGATTCCGCTTCTTGTTCTTCCTCTATCTTCTGAATCTTACCGTCAAATACCGCGTTCGTAAGGGATGAGATGTTATTCAACGCTTCTGATGCCACGTTGAGCCACTGACTGACTGCCTCCTTGCGCTTTTCGTAGTTCTTTTTGTCGGCATCGGTAGTGCGCTTGGATTCGGCTATGGCGTGGTCTGCCATAAGGGTCTCCATATCCATTTTAGCCTTTGCAAGTTCACGCTCCAATTTCTCACGATCTTCGACGGAGAGATTGTCAACTTTCAGCATCTCTTCAAGGGATTTAATCGTAGCCTGCGCCGATTCACGTGCATAACGCTCCTCAATCTCCACGCACCTTAACTGATAATCCTCCTCAATCTTCTCCATCTTCGAGGTATTACCCTTGGCGGCTTCCTGCTTTTTGAGATAGAGATTTTTCTGCTCGTTGATTTCTGCAAGCATCGCATTATCTCGCATCGATTGTTCATCGGCATACTGCTTGCTGATTTCGTCAATGCGTGTGGCAGAGTACTTCTCTTCGAGTTCCCTGCGCTGCTGGTTAAACTTCTCGTCAATGAGAGTTACATCTGCCCCGGTCTTTTTTGCTGCTTCAAGTTCTGCGGTACGTCCTGCCTCAACCTGCGCGAGTTTCAGATTCAATTCTTCCCTACTACCTTTCTTAACAGCGGCAAGTCTATTATCAAGGTTGATTTTGGAGAGTTCCTGCTGATATTTCAACTCGCAGTCAGCAATCTCCTTCTCACAATCCATAGCGAACTGGATGCGAAGTTCCTTCTCAGTTTCGGATTCGCCCTTGATAGTATCAAGTTTCTTCTTATACTTAAGCCGAATCAGCGCAAGTTCCTTCTCGTGACCATCTGCCATTGCATTGATTTTGGCTTCCTCCAATTCATTGATTAACTTCAATTCCTCTTTGGCTCTTTTCTCTGCATCTTTGGATTTTTTCTTCGAGTCTTTATCTGAATCATCAATACCTTCGGGTAATTTACCTCCGCCGCCGGAATTATCTTTTGCCCCAAGTCCCGTATGGTCCACATTATATCCGATTTTGACTTCACTTAGTTGATCTGTCATTGCATTTTTGATGGAATTGGCAGCATTGGTACCCAAATTCTTCGCAAGTCTGCTTACATCCGCTGATATAGATTTCATCCCGTTATTCCAGCCTGTTCTGATTTTATCCCATTTACAAGTGAGAGCGCCCTCAACCATTTCACCGATGGCCTTGAATGAATCAAGAACCATATTTGTCACCGCTTTTGCCATCTCCCACATACTTGCAAAGCCATTCCCTATGGCAGCCACGGCAAGCCGGACAGCAAGAGATTTATTATACAACCGGACAAACCAATTGACAATATCAACGCAACCCTTGATAATGCTTACAAGACCCTGCGTGACGTAAGTTTTGGCTTTGATTGTCATCTCCTCAAAACTTGTACCGCTCGTCTTGAATACAGATGCGATAATTTCCTGAAGTTCTTTCTGTGCATCGATATGCTCCTCGTTGAGTCTTCCGAGTTCGCCCATATTGGCTTTCGCTATCTCAAGGTTGTCATTTATCCCGGAAATGGATTCAATAACCTCCTCGCCCGCCATGGCAGACTTACGTCCGAATACATTCTTCATTACATTACCGACCTCCTGGCAGTTGGGCGGAAGTTCCTGCATCTTATCCGTCACCTGCTGGATGGCTTCAAGCATAGTGATATTGCCGCTCGCTAAATCATCCTGCATCTTTTTAGCCGATATACCGATGGCATTGAGGGAGGATTCCGTCTTCTTCGTCATGGAACGCAGACGTGACCCTGCATCCGTAATTGATTTAAGAGCCTTCTCATCGAAGATACCGTTGCGTGTTTCGGCAAGAATAGCCATGAATTGGTCGGCTTCGATGCCTGCATCGTGAAAAGCACCCGAAAACTGGTCAATATTGGCAAGTAGATTACCATTCATATCGGCACCTGCCACTATACCATCTTCAATTCTCTGTAAGGCTTCTTCCCATGAGAGTCCGAACTGCTGAACAAGGGTGTTCGCCGCTCCGATTGTTTCATCAAAACCTTTGCCCATGTGATCTGCCATCGCCTGACAGTCGACTGTGACTTTATCTGCCGCTTCTCCAGTCAGACCTGTAAAGTTTTCAGTGAGACGCGAGGCTTCAATAAGACCTTCGTTGTAGTCATACCACCATTTGAACCCTGCCGCTACCCCACCAATACCGATGACAGCCAGCGCCCATGGATTTGCAAGAAGCCCCATAAGAGTCTTTGTGAGTGCGGAAACCTTATCGTTAAGACCATCTACAAAATTACCATTTTTACTTAATGACTTCAAAGATTCTCCGAGGTTGAGGTTAATCCCCATTGCTCCCAAAATACTATCAGCGAATTTCTCATTTGACCCGGTGGCCTCATCAATAATTTCGGTATTACTCTTTATTTGGGCTCGCATCTCTTCAAGTCTGTCTTTT
>CAMWSV010000073.1 GCA_947177015.1 uncultured Porphyromonadaceae bacterium | reverse complement strand
AGCCGTTGTCGTATTACTTTGGAACTACAAGGTGTACTTCAGTTAATGCTTACATAGAAACATCCTAAATGATAAAAGAAGACGAGCCGTAGACACGGTTCGTCTTCTTTTGTCATTTAGGATAGAGGATTGCTTAGCCTCATCATGGAGAACTGATATTTATAGCGACATAAATTATATAGGAGGAAGGATAAGCATAATAACGGGGAGCATCATATCTAATGACGCTCCCTATTATTGATTTTAATAAATATTTTTTTTTGGGGGGGGTGGTGGAGGATTCTACATTGATTTAACAAAATTCTATAATCGATTGTTTGAGTGAAGTTAATCTAAGTAAATGTAATTAGGTTGAATGGTACTATGCGCTACTTCACTAAATAATCAAGTCTCCTCGTTCAAAATTCAGAAATAACGATTCGCTAATTATTCGGACTTACTTATGTGATTTTGATTTAAAGAAAATGATATATCCGGTGATGGGGAGAGTGGCTCCTATAATTGCACAAATGAGCCATAATAATCTTGACCATGGAGCGATAAAATTACCGGTATGAATGTTGGCGATTGAATGGAAAAGATTTAATTTACCATCCGGATCCAAAACTGAGAACACCATTTCGCCATACCATCCGAAACTCCATGTGAGTCCGGTAAGAGCCATTAGCAGCAGTGGAATACCTGACCAGAAGCCTCCTGATGTATGGCATCCCATTATCATGTTGGGTGATCTCCATCTCAGACTTCTCTTCAATCCAGACCACCATCCGAGTCCTTGATGTCTTGCAGAATTAATCCGAGCCTTCGCCACCTTACCCCAGATGCAATATCCGGTGATGATTTCAATTATCAGCAACAGAGTGGCTGAACCTATAATCTGACTCCCCGTACTTCCTAAAAAGAGGGTGCGGTGGAGTGTCTTCATCCAACTGAAAACAGGAGCATAAATTTTTAATAATTTGCCTATTTCGATAAATGCTCCGGTGAAGCAAGAAATAAATAGAAACAGCCCTATAATGAGTCCGATCCATTTATGAGTCAATCGCAGGAATTTCATGAAGTAAAAAATTATAATTGATTCAATATTGACACTCCGAAATATATGGGATTTCAGTATTGATTTTATATTAAAACAAAAAGTAGACTGTATTGATTACGCTTCAGTCTTCTTTTATTCTTGAAGTTGTATGGCAACTTCATTTTTTTCAGTTATTACGATTCATTCATCCGAAAGCGATAGAACAGCAACCACAGAATAGCAACACCGGCAGAATATGCTGCAAAGATAAGCCAAGGTGTAATCCATTCACCCATGAATAGTCTAACCGTGTGATTTCCAAGAGATACCATCTCCCAGCGGCACCAATGATTTACAATTGCACCGGCAATGAAAATCCCGCATGTAGCGCCGATACCGTTGCCCATAAACATCATCGCGCCTTGGGCGAGCCCCTTCATTTCAGGTGCTGTCACCTGCTGGATGTGAAGGTGTCCGGCGATTGTGATGAAATTAAAAGCGATGCCATACATCAGCATTGAGCCGATGAGCAGCCACAATCTATCTGTGGGATTGCCAAGCCCGAGCATAAGGAAGCGCAGACCCCACGCCACAAGACCGATTGCATAAACCCATCTTATACCTTTGTATTTCAAAGAGACACCCACTAACAGTATGCAGAATGCCTCAGCAATTTGCGACAATGAAAAAAGCATTGTTGCATTTCCGGCGGCTAAAGAACCTGCAAACTCCGGAAAGGCAGTGAAATGAGTGATGTAAGGTGTGGCAAAACCGTTGGAGATCTGAAGACAAACACCGGAAAGAATCACAAATATTAGAAAAATTGCAATCTGCCTGCTACCGAGGAGACTCTTTATAGCGTAGAATAATCTGGGTCGGGAGCCGGGTGAAGGTGCGGCTGCCCGTTCATTTACTTTTACTTCAGGCAATGAAAAAGCATATATGGCTGTGAAGAGAGCCATTACTCCGCTGCATAGCAACTGCATGTAATTATACTGGAAACGCAGATGATCTGGATCAACGTTATCGGATAGGGTGAAGCCGAAATTGCCATCGTGCCAATATGCACAGTTCACAAACCACATTGCCGCCACAAATCCAACGGTGCCCCATATACGGATATGTGGGAAGGTAGAGATGGTATTGATACCTGAATGATCAAGGAGTCGGAAGGTTACTGTGTTTGACAACGCCATTGTGGGCATATAGAAGGCGAGAAATCCCAGGTAAAGCGCGTATGTGGGGATAAATTCGAGCGTTGGATGTAATTTTGCATAATACCAGAGAGCCAGCATCAAGACTCCCGCACCGAAATGACACATCCCCAACAGATATTTCGGAGAATGAGACTTATCAGCAAGATTACCCAAAAGGGGTGGGGTGATGAGAGAGATGATACCGATTGCGGCGTAGAACCATGCTATCCTGTTGCCCAGTCCTCCGGCACCCAAAAACTGGCTCAGACAAGTCAGGTAACATCCCCACACGCTGAACTGAAGAAAATATAAAAGTGAAAGCCTACCCTTCATTCTCAGATTTTCAGATTTGTTTGTAATTCGTGGTTTGTTTCAAATTTCGGATTTAATTTAAAATGTGTGATTTTGAAAAATACTTTAGAAACTGAATTCTACGCCACCCATAATAGTAGTGCCGGGCATCGGACAACCGTAAATTATCTGATAGTGCTTATTGGTGATATTGTCTATCTTCACTGAGAGTGTGACCGGAACCTTGATGCCCAAGGTATATGCCGCTCTGAGATTGAGTAGGGAATAACTTTCGGAACTACCGGAGGGATCTCCGTTTTTCAATCCCCAGATACTCATTTCTTCCAAAGTGAAACTGAAATCTCCGGGAGAATAGGTCACTTCGGCGGTAAGTTTGTTTTTCGGTGAATAAAGGTTATCCGAATCAGTGTGAAGGTACGACCATGAGACATTTGCCTGCAGATTGCTGAGGATGGAATAGCCGGCCTCCACTTCAAAACCCTTATTATGGAATTTGCCGGTGTTGACATTGCGCGGTCTGCCGTCAACGCGCACTGTCTGAATCATATTCTTGCCATCAATATAGAATATAGCGGCACCGAGCATTAAGCGGTAATCAAGGAAATGCTGCCGATAACTGATCTCATAATTAAGCATATACTCCGGCTTCAGATTCGGATTTGCCGGTTGATAGAGATAGAGTTCACGGATATTTGGGGCACGAAACCCTTTGCTGAACGAAGCTTTGATCTCGGAAGTGTAACCCGGCTTCAGTATGAAACCTGCCTGCGGAATCCATATATTGCCGTAGGTTGAACCATGTTGCAGACGCACTCCTCCATTGATATTGAGAATATCTCTGAAAAAACCTTGTTGCATCATTACGTATCCAGCCACTTCGTTTACGTGGTGGCGAGCCTCCGAAGTCCGGATAGATTCATCCTCCTTGCCGGTGTTCCATATATGGCCACCCCAATGCTGGAAATCTATACCTGCAGAAAGAGTGTTTGCATCCCAAAGATAGAAAGACTCATAAGCGGTGACCCCCATGTTGTAATCGGTGGAGTGGAAGAGGTAATCTTTTGGAGCGGTGCCGGGGGTATTGCCATCGTCAACATTGTTGCGTCCCCAGTTGATATATCCCTGCACTCCTCCGTTGAACTTGGAATAACTGTTTTTTACGTAAATTCCACCGGTGCCTCTGAAAAGGTCGGTCCACATATTTTCAAGAGGGTCCTGAATAGTGCCGGGATTATTGGCATGGCTCTGAGTCATATCGAGCATTCCGGCAACACTCCAATTGTCGGAAGCGGCATACTTGATCTGAGCGAACTCATTTGCAAGCCAGAACTCACTTCCGGCACGATAACCGTTACTACGATCCAATTGACCGGAAACGGTGGCTGAAAAACGTCCCTTTTTATATCCTGAGGATAGTGCGAACTTCTGAGTGGTAAAAGAGCCGAACATAGCACGCGCTCTGCCGGTAATGCCATCCTGCTTCTGGGTGTTGGTGACAAGATTAATCGAACCGCCCATTGCGTTTGAACCGTAGAGGAGGGAGGAGGGACCCTTCACAACTTCAACTTTCTCAACACCATTTGCCACGTAAGTATCGGCGAGGCTATGACCGAACACACCAGCCCATTGAGGCTGACCATCAATCATAAAAAGCACTTTATTACTCTGCCCTACACCTCGAATATTAACTGCCCCGGCACTACCTCCGGATACACCATAACCGGCATATCCACGCTCAGTGACAAACAGTCCCGGTATCTTAGCCACGAGAACAGGCAGTAGAGAACTCTCTCCGGATTTTTCAATCTGAGAGGCATCAATATTGGTTACATTCAGTGGGATAAGATCAGGATTCGTCTTTAGCGGAGCGGTGACGTATACCTCCTGTAGATTGGTGGTATCGCGCGGAGTCTCCGTAGCAAATACAGTGCTGTATGTTAAAAGAATAAACCCACAGGAAACGGCAATAAACTTTGAAGTAATATACATAATAAAGCGTTTATAGATGGAATATATCGCAAAGGTAAATAATCTTTTTGTGTTTACAAAATATTCAGTTATCTTTGTGGTAAAATTTACTAAAGTATTACTAAATATGACTCAATCTGAAATCGAATTTTTCGACAGACTCGCTCCTACGTGGGATGCCAATGAGGTACGTTCCACTCCGGAGCGTATCAGAAATATACTGAATCTTCTGCCATTGAAGAAAGGGATGAGCGTTCTTGACCTCGGCACGGGGACTGGTGTGTTGATACCTTACGTTGAAGAAAAGATAGGCTTAGAGGGAAGAATCGGTGCGGTAGACTTATCAGAGGAGATGTTGAATCTGGCAAAGAGTAAATATGGGAAATACGAGAATGTGGACTTCATGCGGATAGACTTCGAAGAGGATCCTATCGCCGGAATGTACGATCTTGTGATACTTTATTCCGTATATCCGCATCTGCACTATCCTGAGGATACGTTGGAGTGGCTTTTCAAGATGAATGTAAAGGATGATGGTGCCATCGTAATTGCGTTCCCCTCTGATGAGAAATTTATAAATAATATTCACCACGAACGTAAATCAGAGAGTGACCATCTTCCACCTGCAACCGTGTTGGCAACTACGATTGAAGAATGGGGATATGATACTTCCGTATTGGCGGATTCGGAGGATGCCTATGTAATAATCATACGCAGAAAGAAATAAATTCCGGGACTCATGAATCAGTAAAATTGATATAAAAGCGACAATAGATGAAGTAGCAACTCTTCTTCATATTGATCCGCTATTCTTATTATGGATAGGAGATACCGTTTTTAATCAGTAATTCCTTAAGGCGAAAGTTTTCGAGACGCAAGGCATCAACCTCGTCGCGCAAATCGTCGAGTCTTTCCGATAGACGGTCATTTCTGCGTGTAAGAGTGTCGATACGTTCGGAAAGTTCCTTCTCCTTACCACTATGGTCGTGGCTTTTCTGATGAGCCAAATTATGGAAATGATTCAGAAGACCGGTGATTGAATCCGACTGATCGTTGACATGTATATGCGGCGGTACAATCTGTTCGTGAATATCTTCAATATAGAAATCCTCTATATATTCCGCTCCGAATATAGATTTCAATTTATCTAATTTATCCTCGGGAAGGCGACTTCTGCCATTTTCAATAGCGGAGAGAAAACTCGGTTTTATTTCGAGCATATCTGCCAATTTGCGTTGATTGATACCCTCTTCCTTACGCAATCTTACAATATCAATTCTGTTCATAACCTAATTTTTCGGAGCATAATATTGCAAATTTACTTTATTTTACTTAACTTTCCAACACATCTATCAATCTTTTTACTCAAACCAACACTATCAGACTGAAAAAATTGTTATATTTGCCGGATGAAAGAGTTTCCTAATGAGTTTACATAATATAGTGATGTAAAGTGCTATAGAGAAAGTGTATTAACTGATGAATACTTGATTCTATAATTCAAACTAATTTAAAAACTACTTAAATGTTGAGATATGTACTATACTCCTGAAAATATTACGTCATTGGGGCAGGATGAGATTTTTGTATTCGGAAGTAATATGGAAGGGAATCACGCCGGGGGTGCGGCACGCACTGCCAGAAGACTGTTTGGGGCAGTACAGGGTCAGGGAGTTGGTCTGCAGGGTCAATCCTATGCGATCCCTACAATGCAGGGTGGCGTGGAGACAATCAAACCATACGTAGATGAATTTATCGAATTGGCGAGAGAATGGGACCAAACCACTTTTTACGTCACAAGAATAGGATGTGGAATCGCAGGATTTAAGGATGAGGAGATAGCACCATTGTTTGCCGATGCTCTGGAATTGTATAATGTCAGACTACCGGAATCATTCGTAAAGGTCATTGAGCAAATTAAGAAAGAGGGTTAGGAATCTTTAAAGTAATGGATGAATTTTAATTCCTGCTTCAAGATTGAGCAGAGCCTGTTTGGCGTTTAAACCTCCGGCATATCCCGTGAGTGTGCCGTCGGCACCTATTACTCTATGGCATGGGATTATTATTGAGATCGGATTTGAGGCTATGGCATTTGCCACAGCCATATTAGACAAAGGACGACCTATTACACGGGCTACCGCGCAATAGGTCGAGGTTTTATTATATGGTATTGCCATCAGGCTATTCCATATTTTTTTCTGAAAATCTGTTCCGGCAGGCGATAAGGGAAGATCAAACGCTAGAAGATCGTGACTGAAATATTTATCCAACTGCCTTATAGTTTCGTTGAGTAGTGGAGAATCACCCTCGAGAAAAAGTGATGCAGTGGCCTGCAGCAGGCGTTGGCAGTTACGGGTATGCCGCTTGCTATATTTCCAGTCACATAAGCAGAGTCTATTATGGAAATCTCCAAGCCGGAGCGTGCCGATAGGGGAGTCGTATTCACGGATAATAATTACCGACATATTATTGCTGTGTGAAGTTAAATCCGACAAGTGCATCCTGAATGTTCAAATTTATGAATACCGGGATCAACTTCCGAGAGGAGCAAAGTTGCTAATGGGATTACCGGGAGTGGCGGATTCCATCAGTTTCTCAGAGAAACTGAATGAGGCAGCATCCGGATCAGTAACCACTGAAAGCAGTGCAGGACCGGAGGTATTGAGCCACTGATTCATAGCATAGCGCAGTTGAGAAGGCTCATCCACTGTAAACGCCTTAAATCCGATTACTTCCGCCATCTTACCAAAATCCGGATTGGTAAGATTTGTCTCATGCGGAGTGATACCTGCCATCTCCATTTCCCACTTTACAAAAGCGAGTGTACGGTTATCCGCCACCAAAAGTTTCACCGGAAGTTGATATTGTATGATTGTGAGTAACTCACCCATCAGCATTGAGAGCCCACCATCGCCACAGACTGCGATAACCTGACGCTCGGGACAAGCCACCTTGGCACCTATAGCCATAGGCATAGCGTTAGCCATAGATCCGTGAGTGAACGAGCCAATCATGCTTCTGCCTTTCTTCGGGGTCAGATAGTGGGAAGTCCATACGTTGTTCATTCCTGTATCTACTGTGAAAATTGCGTCATCATCAGCAAGTTCGTCAAGAAGACTGAGCATATATTCCGGTCGAACTGCACCTTTACATCCCGGATTTTTTACCGGTTCGTCAAATTTCCCTTTTATTTTTGCGTAATCGGAAAGTGCTTGTTGGAGGAATGTATCCTCCTGTTTACTGTTAATTTTGGGCAATAGTTCCTTAAGGAATAATCCGGCGTCTGAACGCACTGCTACATCTACTTTTGATTTACGACCCAAACGTTCGGCTCTAATATCTACCTGAATAATCTTCTTGTTAGTAGGGAAGAAACCCGGATAGGGAAAATTCATACCGATAAGCAGAATAACATCGGCCTCAGCAATAGCATTTTCAGCCGACCACATTCCGAGATACCCCATGTGTCCGACGTAATTTTCGCAATGCCCCATAAGTTGCAACTGCGATTTATAAGTGGTTGCTACCGGCGCATTCGTAAGTTTTGACAGTTTATTTACGAGATCTACTGATTTTGCCGCCCCTGCTCCTGCAAAAATTGCAACCTTATTTGCTGAATTGATAAGATCGGCAGCGGCATTAATCTCATTCTCTGACGGTTCGGGGAGCCGCTGAGTATATAAAGCGGTATTTGCCGCGTATGATTCCACGGCGGGTTCGCCGATCACATCTGAAGGGAGACCGATAATACCGACTCCTCCGCGCGCGGATGCCTCCTGCATGGCTGCTTGCAGTATATGAGGTACCTGAGTGGGAGTTGTAGCCATCTGATTATATACATTGCAGTTGGAGAAAAGCAAGATCGGATTTGTCTCCTGAAAATAATCTGTTCCGAACATTGAGGAAGCACACGTAGATGCGATTGCCAAAACCGGAGCGTTACTGCGCTGGGCATCATAGAGTCCGTTGATAAGATGTACGTGTCCCGGACCGCTACTTCCCGCGCAAGCGGCGATTTTACCTGTCAACTGAGCCTCCGCACTTGCCGCGAAGGCTGCTGATTCTTCGTGGCGCATGTGGATGAATTTGATTCTTCCGTCCTTGGCAAGAGCGTCTGTGAGATAGTTGAGGCTATCGCCTGTAATAGCATAGAGGTGCTTGATGCCGGCATCTGCCATCATGTTCACTATCTGATCGGATACTTTCTTTGATGGTTGATTATTTTCCATAATTCTATTTTTATTTTAGTAATAATAAATACTTATAAGATGAACTATAAGTTTTCAAGCAAATATTAAGTAATTCTTCTACTCGTTTAATATTAAAAAATACCTGTTCGCTTATTTCCCAAACTTCCTTATGAATTTCTTGTATGAATAAAATGAAGTGCGACCGGCGAGTCGATAAATTACGGTTTTGCCTTACCCACCGGAGGTTCGGTAAGTGTTATCTTAACTACAGTGGTGATATCGAGGCTTCTTGTGATGGCATCATCAAAATGATCCATAAAATTAGGAAGGAAGCGTTGACAAAGTAATCTTAGAGCCAAAATCTTTTCATCCCGATCTTCTACAAAACTTGCTTTGCCGATAGCAATGGCAGAATTATAGTACTCAGTGAAATTATTTTTTTCAGTCTCATATTTAGGAGTACAACGGCTCACTGCCGATAGGCTTACTACAGGATTTGCCTTGATACAATCTATCTTTTCACCTTCAGAGGCACAATGGAAATAGAAGGTGGATTCGTCGCTGCGTATGATCGATAATGGCAGAGCGTAGGGTGTTCCATCCGGACGTACCATTCCGAGCGTGGTAAACGGTGCTCTGTCGAAGACTTCAAGTGCCCATTCGGCATCTTTACGTCTTTTCGATTTTCTCATTTCATTCATTAATACAAAAAACTTTTATATTTTTTCCGGTGGAATAATCCATATTATATTTTTCCAGCCCGGTATAAGTATATAACACTTTACATTCATAAATGATAACGGGACGCTGAAATATTTTTCTACTCTGCCTGAAGAGTGTCAACGAACTTTCTTATTTATAAAAAAAACATTTCTATCGTATCTTAGTATTTGCATATAGATAGCACTGGATATATTAACCATTTTCTGATATTTGGCAGTCTCCTCACTCTTAGTCTTATTATTTATAC